>CAXTNS010000691.1:0-3774 GCA_964245465.1 uncultured Thermoanaerobaculia bacterium | reverse complement strand
GCCGTGCGCGCCAAGCTCAGGGAAGAGGGTGCCACTAGGGCGGTAAACAGATACGAAAATTCTAGAGGAACTCTCGGCGATAGGTTCCGAGTTTCCCGTCGCAGATGCGATTGAGCAACTACGGGCCTCGCCAAATCACTACTCGGAATGGCAAGAAGAACTGCGTTATTTTCTCTTCCGCTTTGAAGAGCATCTAGCTCAGGAGGCTGGCCAGGACTTCGACAACGAGCAGTGGAACCGGATATGGTTGGCCAGCCCTTCGGATTCTATTGAGCACATTTTGCCCCAGAGCCACGGCCCAGAGAACCTAGTCCACCGTCTTGGAAATCTAATCTTGCTTCCGCCAAAACTGAATTCCCAATTAGGTGCGCGCTCCCCTATTGACAAGGCTATTGAGTACGAACGAACTGGCCTCTTTTTGGCACAACAGGTTGTGAAGAGTCTTCCCCATTGGGATGAGGCAGTGATTGAAGACCGCGAAAACGCTCTCTTAGAATGGGCGCGACTTGAGTGGGCAGACTAGAAGCGACTCAGCCGGGCTCGGTCTGCTGTAAGCCTCTTGGACTTAAGAGGCACATTCTCGTCCAGAACAGGCTCCGGCGGAATTGGCCTCGAGAGCATTCCTTTCACTGTCTAGCCGGCAGAGAAGACGGCCGACAAGATCTGGGGCGTCTTCCACTCCGTGTCGAAGTCCACTTCGTCCGATAGATAGGACAGCGCCAACGGAGTGCTTGGCGCCTTGGAGGGCATGCTGTTTGCCGCTGCGCCGTGCAACGCTTACTCCCCTCCGAGTCCTCTAAAGTTTCATAGTTCTGTCCTCCTGAGAGGAGCCTCGGCGACCTGAAGGATCTGGAAGGAGGGAACGGTCTGCGGAGAGAAAAGCTTATGATCCTTCGAAAGAATCTCCAGGATTTCTTTCAGGAGTCCGGAGACTCTCCACGTGATTCAACAACGCCGTCACCTGCGCCAGAGTCGCTTCATGATCCAGGGATTCATCGTCCAAGATCTCGTAACGAAGCTGTACGGCAAACGGGTTGAGGTCGAGGAGCGTCCACAAGCTCGTCACCTCGGCGCCGCCCCTATCCAACTTGTGGATCAGCAGGCTCAGGTCATGGGTACGCGGGAAGTCGATCCCTAGATCGTCAGCCAGGCCTTGAGAGCTTTCTCGGCTGCCTGCTGAGCATGGAATCCGATGATTCCGTCGCCCACTTCCGGCTGATCTCGAAGAAGCTCCGCGGCGCGGAGATCTCTGCGGGCCAGGGCGAGCAGTCTCGATGCCAGCTCATCTTCGCTCATAGAGAACTCGCCCCTCCCGTAGCGCTTGAGCCACGAGATGGCCGGGAGAGTCTTTCCACGCGGCCGCTTCCGCCTGACTGTAGACCAAGATGTCCTTGGGCACGGGGAAACCGGCAAGGGCACGCCACAGCAGGGACGCCTCACGGCGCCGGCTGCGCTGTTTGCCGAAGTCTTCCCGCTCGATGACCAACAGGTCGACATCCGAGTCTGGACGGGCCTCGCCGCGAGCATGAGAGCCAAACAGGATGATGCGTTCCGGTCCGACCTCCCGCACAATCACCTGTGCCATCTGCGCCAGCAGGTCGTCTGAAACGGATGAGGTGATTACCATGACACCCTCCAGCGCGACTTCGCGGATCGCACGGGAAGAAGATATCAGAGCCCCTGCCGTATCGCCGCCAGAAGCCGAGTTTGACAGGCCTTGAACAGGGCTCATACAGTCGGACCGCCGAGGTTTCGCTCCGATGCCGCTGACCTCCGATTCAGAAACCACCCGCCTCGTCAATCTTGTCAAGGAGCGCCTGCGCGAGCGCAACCGGGTCTCCGCGGCCTTCTTCCCCCGCGAGAGCGAGCGGCTGGCCCTGGCGTCCCAGGCCATGGCGGAGCGGTTCCTGCGTGGCGGACGGCTGCTGGCTTTCGGACGGAGCCACTATGCGACGGACGCGCAGCACGTCGCCGTCGAGTTCGTCCATCCGGTGATCGTGGGCAAGCGGGCCCTGCCCGCCCTCGACCTCTCGCTTTCGCCTCGGGAATGGATCGCAACGCTCGTGAGGCCCGACGACATGGTGATGGGCTTCGGGCCTCCCGGCGGCGATCTGGAGGTGGTGGAGGTGCTGCGCGATGCCAGGGCACGGGGGGCGCAGACGTTCGCGCTTCCTGGAAACGAAGGCGACTACGCCGTGGCAGCGCCGTCGTCTGACCCCTACATCCACCAGGAGGTCGTCGAGATCCTCTACCACACCCTGTGGGAGACGGTGCACGTCTTCTTCGAGCACCGCGAGCTGGGGCACGAGGTGGGAGCGTCCAGTTTCCTCTACCCCTTCCTGGGCCAGGAGAAGCAGGACACCCGCGGGGTGATCGCCGAGGTCGCGGCCTCGATCGAGATGAAGGCCCGCGACGACGAGACGTTGCGCGAGGAGGTCGCCGCCAGTCAGGCGCAGCGGATCGTCGACACGGCCATGGCCATCCGGGACCGGCTGCGCTCCGGCGGCACGCTGATCCTCTTCGGCAATGGCGGCTCGGCAACGGACGCCAACGACTGGGCCCTCGATTGCGCGGTGCCCCTCAAGGGTTTTCGTCCCATCCCGGCCATCTCGCTGTCGATGGAGCCGGCAAGCCTGAGCGCGGTCGCCAACGACATCGGCGCTGAGGCCGTGTTCCTGCGCCAGCTCATCGCCCAGGCGCGTCCCGCGGACGTGGCGGTGGCGATCTCGACCAGTGGCGGCTCGGCCAACGTCATCGCCGCCCTGGGCGAGGCCCGCAAGCGCGGCCTCCTGACCGTGGCCCTGCTCGGCTACGACGGCGGTGAAATCGTCCGCCGAGGGCTCGCGGATTTCACCCTGGTCGTGCCCTGCGACTACGTCCCGCGCATTCAGGAGGTCCAGGCGTCGATCTATCACATCCTGCTGGAGGTCCTCGGTGCCTGAGAAAGTCGAGCTGTACGGGACTCGGAGCTGCCCGTTCACCGAAGAGCTGCGCGAGCACCTGCTCTGGGAAAGCAGGGAGTTCGTCGAGTACGATGTCGAGGCGGACGCCGAAGCCCTCGCGAGGATGATCGAGCTGACCGGCGGCCGGCGCAACGTCCCCGTGCTGGTGGAGGACGGCCGCGTCAAGCAGGTTGGCTGGCAGGGGCGGACCTGTATGGTCTGAGCATGCTGGCGGCCCGATTTCTTCGCGTCCGGGGCGTGGTCCAGGGGGTCGGTTTCCGTCCCTTCGTCTTCCGCTTGGCTCAGACCCACGGGATTACGGGCTGGGTCCTCAACGGTGGCGACGGCGTCGAGATCCACGCCGAAGGGGAAGAGGAGGCTCTGGACGCGTTCGTCCGGGATCTCGAAACGACGCCACCTCCGGCGTCCCGAATCGTCTCCCTGGAAACTGCGCCTGCACAATCCGAAGGCGCCGGCCGCTTCGAGATCCGCGACAGCGAGGCGGAGGACCGCCCGACGGTCCGCATCTCGCCGGACCTTGCCGTCTGCGAGGCCTGTCTACGGGAGCTGTTCGATCCCTTGGACCGGCGGTACGGCTATCCCTATGTGAACTGCACGGATTGCGGGCCGCGCTTCACGATCATCCTCGGTCTTCCCTATGACCGCCCGCTGACGACGATGCGGGAGTGGCCGATGTGCGCGGACTGCGCCCGCGAATATCACGATCCGCTCGATCGCCGTTTCCATGCCCAGCCCGCGGCCTGTCCAAGCTGCGGACCGGGATATCTCCTGGAGATCCACGAGGCGGCGCGGCTGATGCGGGAAGGCGGGA
>CAXTNS010000690.1:0-3776 GCA_964245465.1 uncultured Thermoanaerobaculia bacterium | reverse complement strand
GCCGGGACGAGCCCCTCCCCCGCAATCCCCTCCCTCACGCTCGCGGAGGTCGTGGTCCGCTACGAAACGGCCCGGGGTGGCCGGGAGCGCTGGCGGGCTCTGCGGTCCATCGAGATGCAGGGCACGTTCACCAGCTTCAGCGAGGAGGCCCCGTTCACCCTTCGCCGCAAGCGTCCGAACCTCTACCGGTTCGACTCCAGGATGATCCAGAAGGAGATGATCCTCGCTCAGGATGCCCAGGGGCCCTGGTGGCTCTATCCTCTGTATGGGATCGACAGCCCGGCAAAGATGGAGGAGCCTCCCGCGGCCGTCATGACCGCCCGCGCCGCGGAGATCGAACCGGCTCTCTGCGGTTATCAGGAAAAGGGCCACAAGGCCGTCCTGGCCGGCCGGGGAGACGTGAACGGTCAGGAGACCCTCCGCCTCGAGCTCACCCGGTCCAACGGCTGGGTGGAGACCTGGCACCTCGATCCCCGGACGTACCTGGAGGTCGCGGTCGACTCCAAGGTCTTCGACTACTCCCAGATGCCCCAGGAGATGCAGGAACGGGCCTACTTCTCCGACTTCCGAACCGTCGGCGGCCTGGTCATCCCCCACCGGATCGAGAAGGAGTACGGCGCCCGGCACACCCTGACGAGGGTCGAGAGGATCCGCGTGAACCCTGAGGTGGAAGACGGGGTGTTCGCGATGCCTGCCCCCAAAAAGGTTTCAGGTGACCAGAGAAAGGTGGCTTGCGACAGGCCGTCGCGCGGCGGTGCAGAACAAGCTCAGAAATCTCCCGCATCCGGCTCGCGACGGCCTCGCCTCAACGCGGTCTTCCCTGCGCCGGATGGAGGCTCAACCACTTTTCCGGATCAAAGGTCTGGAGGTTCGGTGACGGCTTTTCGGGATGCTTGGCCATCTCGTCCAGCTCGCCAACCAAGCCGGTAAGCTCCCCGGCGACGGCTTTCGCATCGTCGGCGGTCACGGCGGAACCAAGAGCCGGCTTGAGGGCCGCGAGAGCGTTCTGGACCGCCCGGCGTTCGATGGCGAGGAGCTCGAGGACGTACCGGCGCGCGTACTCCTGCTGCCACCTTTCGAAGTCGCCCTGGGCCAGCCTGGCCCGGGGGTCGGGATCCGCATCCAGGTGGGCCAGAAACGCGCGGTTCCTCTCGATCGCACCGGTGAGGAGAGCCGGTTGAACCAGCGCCCAGACCGCCGGCCCGCAGCCGGTCTTTTCCGGACAGGTGGAAGGCAACACGGCCGACTGGCGCGCGGCGGCGAGACGGGCCTCGAGATCCTGGATGGAGCGCAGGAGAACGTCGCGGTGCCGCTGCCTGGCCGCCTCGTCCTCGCGCGGGTTCGTGGTTGCCGTGGCCGAGGCCACCGGGCAGCACAGCGCTCCCGCCGTATCGTCGCCGGCTCCACAGCCGCCGAAGAACCAGACCGCCGGGAACTCCGTTCCCGGTGGCGGGTCGAAGAAGCAATCCCGATCGTTGCAGGTGTTCCCCTCGGGGTCGGTCCCGGAGGACAGACAAGGGTGCATGGAGGCGTTGCCGCAAGCGGTCCCTTTTCCGGCCGGCCGGGCTGCGCACCGGCCCAGGTATGTCGAATTGTCGAGTTGGTCGGAGACCCAGTAATTGTGCTCCGGCTTGAGGTGCCGCAGGCCGCGAATGTACTGGTCGGCCGTGCAGACCGCGAACCCGCTCGCGCACAGCGTGCCGGCGTCCTTGTGGGAGACGTGACCGGCGCATCCCGCCATGCCGTTGAAGAACTGCTGGGTGGTCTTGCCCGAGGCGCAGCCATTGGACGGCGGCGGGTCCGGCGGCGGATCGCAGGCGCCCGGGTACATGCGTCTGTAGGCGGCGAGGAACTCGTCCCGGCTGTGGATCGCTCCGGGGTTCTCCCGCAGGACCCGAGCCATGTTGGCGAAGCTTTCGCAACCGGCCAGACGGCGGAGCTCCGCCGCGACGTCCCCCTCGACGTCCCAACGCGGGGGGGTGTTGTAGAACGCCCGGGCCCGCGGCGGCACCGTGTCGCGGGTCTCCCAGAGCTCCGCCCAGCCCTCATTGAACGCATAGCCTTCGTTGGTCACGTCCCGCTCGCTATGGGACCGCGCATAGACGAACCGGGTCGCGTCGAAGAAGAAGTGGTTCCAGTCGCCGTCGAAGCTGTGGCGCACCGTGTGCCCGACTTCGTGAAGCGCTCTCGTGAAAGTGGGTGTGTAGTCGGTGGGCCAGAAGATGGTCTCGACCGCGGCCCACGCGGTTCCGCCATAGATGGCGCTCCACTTCTCCACCCTGAGGTCCGAGTAAGCCAGCGGAGCGTCTCCCTCGATCGCGCCTTTATAATCCCTCAGCGCGTTGATCGTGTTGCGCCAGAGCTCGCAGTCGAGGGTGGTGAAGTCGTTGTCGCCCATGTCGATCACGCCGGGCTCCCACGGGTGGGCCCGCATGTCGCCATGGTCGCTACGGATGCTGTTCAGCTCATTGGTGATGCGGCCCACGACGGGATGCAATCCCGCCGGAGTGAAAATCTGCGAGATGTACACGGCCCGCACGTAGGGAGCCGGCGGGTTGTCTCGCGAGCCGGCTCCCGCTCCTCGCAAGTAGTAACGGCCGTCGTCGTCGGTCACCGCGCTGGCCATGACCCGGTCGAAGATGTCGTCCCAAGGGATGATCGAATGCATCAGGTCCACCTGGACGCCCGCCATGGGCTGGCCGTTACAGAGCAGCCGGCCTTTCGCCTCGACGTTGATCGAGGCCACGGCAGGAGCGGTGCAAAGCAGGGCCGTCGCGAGCAGGATGAGAATCAAACGGCGGTGAGAGTGGTGCCGGAAGCCTTTTGAGTCAAACATTTCCTTCCTCCAAGACGGGGAAACCGTCGGTTCCGCGGAGCCGCGCGAGGATTCGCGAAGCTGGACGGAAAGGCCGTCTGGGCAAGGAGGGTGCCAGCGGGTTGGCCGTTCCGGCCATGTCTCCTAAGTCATAGAGATCATGAGCTTTGCGGCAGTCTTTCGGCGCGCGCGGCGCGAGCGGAAGGGAAAAACCCGATCGATTCGGATACAGGCTCTATCTTTTTGGATAAGGTGAAGATGGGCATCGGCCTCGGCAATGGGCTCGCCGCCGGGCAACTCAGTCGGCGGTCCCACAGGCATAGCGATCTACATGCCCATCGACTACATCGACGATCAGATCACGTCCGTGAGCACCATCAAGCAGTAGCGCCCAAAGATCAGGACGCCCACGCGCTATCCGCGATATCACGTGGGTGTCCGAGCTCCGGAAACGGCAGGCTAGAACAGCGGGTCCGTGTCCTCGAAGATGTGGCTCACGGCCGTGGTGTTGGTGCCGTGGCAGTTGAAGCAGTTGCCACCCTGGGTGTAGGTCTCCATGGTCGTGTTGGACAGCTTGTTGGTCCCCACCTGGTTGCCGGCATTGGGGGGAGCGCCGAAGATCGTCCAGGTGGTGCCCTCGTGGAAGTAGTTTCTCCTCACGTCAGCGGGGTCGAGAAGCGACCGCACCGTGTTGTTGATGCTGATGACCTCGGCGTTTCCGCCCGGCGTGGCGCCGGGCAGGCCCCAGGGCCTCTCTCTCCGGGTGTCGCTGGGACTGATGGTGAAGGGGAAAACCGAGATGAGATGGCCGGGAGTACCCACCGTCATGTGCGCCTGGTTGAACGGACCGGTGGACCCGTTCGAGCAGAACAGCCAGTCACCTGTAGTGTTCTGCGGGACCGATCCGGTGCCGCTCGGCGTCTTGGTGTAGGTGTAGGACGCCGAGGGGCCGTTGCTCAGG
>CAXTNS010000689.1:3548-3777 GCA_964245465.1 uncultured Thermoanaerobaculia bacterium | reverse complement strand
GCTCGTGCGCGGCCACGCGGCCTGGGCCCTGGGGCGGATCGGGGGAGAGGAAGCGCGGCGGGTCCTGGAGGATGCGCTGGAACGGGAGCCGGAGGAGGACGTTCGGGGAGAGATCGAGGCGGCGCTGGGACGTGGAAAGGCCCACGCCGTGGCGTGGGCCTCCTTGCCTGTCAGGGATTGAGTCGGCTGTTCAGCGAATCGCACGCCGAGTAAAGGCCAGGCCCAGGGG
>CAXTNS010000689.1:0-3538 GCA_964245465.1 uncultured Thermoanaerobaculia bacterium | reverse complement strand
TGCCGGTCGTCTGGCCGTGGTCCTGAGCCTTGGTGTCCGAGTCGGTGTGGCGGCTTACGTCGACGTCCAAAACGCCGTTGTCAGCGTTGCGGCCGGTGTCGACGTCTACGTCGGGTCCGGTGCCCGTCTCGGGCTGGCCGGACTGGTCGACCTGCTGGCTCGGCGGGAGCTGCGAGTTGCTGGTGCCGGTGGACTGGGCCACCAGGGCCGTGGCCATGGCCAGGACGAAAACCATCAGAAGGGTGAAGATCTGCCGTTTCATAGCCCTCTCCTCCGTCGTTTTTCTCAAAGTGAGGTCCCCGGAGAGACCTGTCGGCGAGGTGCGTCCCCCGCCTGTCTCACGACTTTCTGCAACAGCGGTGCCAGCACCGTCCGTGGCCGGCGGGCTTCGGATTGACGTCCCAATTGACTTACCCCGCCCCCGGCCCTATACTCGAAGGCCCGAGTTCTCAACCACTTAAGTAGAGCTCGACAGCCCCCACGCCCGTGGGGGACACAGGCCAGAGAGCCTGAATCCATGCCAAGGAGGTACGTTTTTGTATGCCGGCCAGTGAAGAACTCCAGGACCAGTCATTGTTGATGGCTGAGTCCGACGAAGAGCGGGACGCGGAAGAGTACCGCAAGCTCCTCGAGCTGTACGACGAGAGCATGCGCAATCTCACCGAGGGTGAGATCGTGACGGGCCGTGTGATCGGCATTACGTCCAACGCCGTGATCGTCGACGTGGGCTACAAGTCGGAAGGCCTGATCCCCATCGAGGAGTTCACCGACCGGGGCGGCGACATGTCCGTCCAGGTGGGTGAGGAAGTGGACGTCCTGCTCGAGAAGACGGAGGACCTCGAGGGGCACGTGCTCCTGTCCTACCAGAAGGCGCAGCGGATGCGCCGCTGGACCGAGGTGGAGCGGGCCTACAAGGAGGGCCGCGTGATCAAGGGCCGCATCACGGACCGCATCAAGGGCGGTCTGACGGTGGACGTGGGCCTGCGCGCCTTCCTGCCGGGTTCCTTGGTCGACATCAAGCCGGTCAAGAACCTCGAGTCGCTGCGGGGCCAGGAGCTGGAGTTCAAGGTGATCAGCCTGGACCGCCGGCGCAACAACATCGTCCTGTCGCGCAAGGCGGTGCTCGAGACCGAGCTGGTGAAGAAGAAGGCCGAGACCTTGAAGCGGCTGGAGGAGGGTGCCCGCCTGCGCGGCACCGTCAAGAACATCACCGACTACGGCGTGTTCATCGACCTCGGCGGCATCGACGGCCTGCTCCACATCACCGACATCTCCTGGGGCCGGGTCAACCATCCCTCGGAGCATTTCACCGTGGGCGACGAGGTCGAGGTGGTCGTGCTCAAGTTCGACCCCGAGACCGAGCGCGTCTCCCTCGGCTACAAGCAGCGCAGCGACGATCCCTGGACGCTGGTCGACAAGAAGTACCCCATCGGCTCGCGGGTCAAGGGCCGGGTGGTGTCGATCGTCGACTACGGCGCCTTCGTCGAGATCGAGGAGGGCGTCGAGGGCCTGATCCACGTCAGCGAGATGTCGTGGACCAAGAAGGTCGTCAACCCCGCCAAGATCCTGGAGGTGGGCGACGAGGTCGAGGCGATCGTCTCCGAGCTCGACATGGACCAGCGGCGCATCAGCCTGTCGCTGCGCCAGACCGAGCGCAACCCCTGGGAGGAGCTCGAGGACACGCACCCCGAGGGCAGCGTGATCGAAGGCAAGGTGCGCAACCTCACGGAGTTCGGCGCCTTCGTCGAAATCACCGACGGCATCGACGGCCTGATCCACGTCTCCGACATGAGCTGGACCAAGCGGGTCAAGCACCCGAGCGAGGTCCTGAAGAAGGGGGACACGGTCAAGGCGCGCATCACCAACATCGACGTCGAGAACCAGCGCGTCTCCCTCTCCATCAAGGAGTTCATGCCCAACGAGTGGGAGGACTTCGCCGATCGCCACAAGCCCGGCGACATCCTCGACGGCCGCGTCGTGAACGTGACCGACTTCGGTCTGTTCATCGACATCTACAACGGTCTCGAGGGCCTGGCCCACGTCAGCGAGATCGACGTCGCGGCCGGCGCCAAGCTGGAGGACCACTTCCAGGTCGGCGACTGGGTTCGGACCCGGATCCTGCGCATTGAAGAGGACGAGAAGAAGGTCGGCCTCTCGATGCGGGGCGTGGCGCAGCCGAGCGAGGAGGAGATCGCCGAGCTCCAGGCCGCCATGGGCGATGCTGGCCACGGGCCGTCCAGGGAAGCCGAAGAAGAAGACGCCGCCGAGGAGTAGCTCTTGGGACCCGGGACGGCGGGCGCTCTCCCTCTGAAGGGAGCGAGAGCGTCCGCCGTTGCCACAGAGAGAAAGGGAGTGGGAGATGACGGAGCCCTTGAAGGACGGGATGACCAAGGCCGAGCTGGTCGAAGAGGTCGCCCGCACCACTCAGCTCACCAAGAAGCACGCCGAGATCATCGTCAACACGGTATTTGACAGCATCGTCCACTCGCTCAAGGATGGGGAGAAGATCGAGCTGCGCGGCTTCGGCAGCTTCCGGATCCGCCATCGCGGGGCCCGCACGGGCCGCAATCCCAAGACCGGCGACAAGGTGAAGGTGCCGCCCAAGCGGATCCCCTACTTCAAACCGGGTAAGGAGCTGCGGGAGCTTCTCAACGACGAGTGCTGACCCCGGCCGGAGACCCTTGCTTCAAGGCCTCGGCCCCGTCTTCCCGGCGATCCGGATGCAACAGCTCTTCACTCCCTGGAGGTATGCGTACATCACCGCGAACGCGCAGGATTCCGGCTGTTTCTTCTGTGCCGCGGCGGAGGGCTGGGATGATCCGGACAGCCTGGTCGTCCACCGGACCCGGCACCACCTCGTGATGCTCAACCTCCATCCCTACTCGAACGGCCATGTCATGGTGGCTCCCCTGGAGCACCTCGCCTCCCCGGAGGAGAGCGGGGCGGAGGCCCAGGCGGAGTTCTGGCCTCTGGTGCTCAGGACCCAGAAGTTCCTCGGCGAGGCTTACCGCCCTCATGGCTTCAACCTGGGGATGAACGTGGGCTCGCCGGCGGGCGCCGGGGTGCCCGGTCACTTCCATTTCCATCTCGTCCCGCGCTGGACGGGGGATACGAATTTCATGACTGTCCTGGCGGAGGTCCGGCTGATCCCGGAAGACCTCCGCCAGTCGCGCGAGCGCCTGCGGGCGCTCTTCGCCCGAGAGGAGGACTGATTGGCCGAATCCGGCACATCGCCGACATCCGCGCAGACCCCACAGGCTCCGCAGCCCCCACAGCCCCCCCTGCAAACGACACCGGTCCGCCCGCAGGGCAACCTGGTGGTCGCGCTGCTCTCGGCCTGGCTGGTCCCGGGGCTGGGTCATGTCTATCTGAAGCGGCATCTGCGCGGGATCGCCTTCTTCGTGCTGGTGATCGCCTCGGTGCTCATCGGCTGCCGGCTGGATGGCAACCTCTACACGCCCGTCTCCGGCCAGCCGCTCTCGCTCCTGGCGACGCTCGGCGCCATGGGCATGGGCTTTCCCTATTTCCTGCTCCGTTA
>CAXTNS010000688.1:3149-3784 GCA_964245465.1 uncultured Thermoanaerobaculia bacterium | reverse complement strand
CCCCTCCGGTGGCCCAGGACCAGCCCTCCGGCCTCCGTTGTGCCTGTCCGATCAGGTGCTCCCCCAGCTCCCGGGCGATTGCCCAGAGCTCGTCCCAGCCGGCCTTCTCGGCGAGGTCCAGGCAGGCGGGAATGGCGCCGCCGGCGCCGCCGATCACGTCGAGCCCGGAGTCGTGGGACTCCCGACCCGCCAGGGGACCAAGGAGACGGCGGGCCCGCTCGGCGTAGTCGGGCCGCTCGAAGATCTCGGCCAACCGGACGGCCACCCAGGCGAGCCCCACCCGGCCGCTGTGGAAGCCGAACAGGTCGGAGAGGTGATCGCCTCGGGCCAGAGCGTGCTCCAGCCCCCCTCGGGCTGCCCGGCCCACCTCCGCCTCTCCGGTGGCGCGGTAGAGCTCCCCCAGGAACCAGGCGAGGCCGACCGCTCCATGGTAGAGCTGGCCCTCGGCCCGGGTGGTGCGGACACGGTTCTCCGGGTCCGGCTGGGGCTCCAGCACTTCCCACGTACACGTCGTTCCCTCCCACAGGGCCTGTCGAGCGAGGCGCCGGCCGATGGCGAGAGCCGTGTCGAGAAACTCAGTCGCCGCCATGCTCCCGATTTTGATCTCCATGCTCTCGGCTTGGCCCCAGGGTTCC
>CAXTNS010000688.1:0-3139 GCA_964245465.1 uncultured Thermoanaerobaculia bacterium | reverse complement strand
GATAGGACTCCTCCTGGATCGACACCCCGAGCCGGTTGTTCATCATGTGGATGTAACTGGGCACGATCCGGCGGACCGCGTTGGGACGGCACGCCCGGGCGAGCGGCGCCACGACCTCGCGGATCACGCGATCCGCCGCTTCGCTATAGACGTGGCCTTCGAAGAAGAGGTAGGCGGTGAGCCACATGACCGCTCATTTGGCCAATGGTACAAGCTTCGACTTTCGAATCTTGCCATCCCGGGTCACAAGGGGCACCCGATGGACGATGCTGGTGGAGGCGATGATCTCGTCGGCTGGGTCACTGCTGAAGTCGAGGTCGTGGATACCCAGACAGATCTCGAGCGTGAGAGGCCAGGTGTGGATCTTCGACAGGGCGCGCACCACATCCGGATCAGCCAGATCCATCTCGACTCGACCGAGTTGGACCAGCTTCGAGATCTCCCAGAGGACGATTCCCGAGATACTCCAAGTGTCCGCAGAGAGGAGCTGGCGCTCTTTCGCGGTCAGGGAGCCCTGGAGGGCATGGATCAAAATATGAGTGTCAAGATTCAGCATCCCACCGCAGGCCCGTGGTCAGGAGGTCGCCATGCACTCGAATCTTGCCCGCAAGGCTCCCAATCAGGGAGGCAGACTCGGTCTCGATGGGCACCAGTTTCGCCATTGGCTTGCCGTGTTTCGTGATGACGATGCCCTCGGGACCTAACCGGTCGAGGATCGCGAGACACTCTTGCTTGAACTGTGTAGCTCCGATCGTGCTCATGGGGGCAGTCTAGCACTGGACAGAAATTCCGTCCACTTCGGGGGAAGCCTGGACCGCCACGACCGGGCCGGCTTCGTGCCGCCCCTCCGAGTAACTGGTAGAATGGGGTCGCGATGGCCCGGTGGAAAGCAACCGCCGCCGCAAAGTGACATCTTTCGTAGGATAAGCCCGATGCTAGACTGGTCTCAATGCCCCGCTGTCGAACGTTCCCCGGACCGGATGAGTGGTGCCTGGGTATTCCGTGGCACCCGCGTGCCCGTTGCGGCGCTCTTCGAGAATCTCGAGTCCGGCGCAAGGGTGGAAGAGTTCCTCGAGTGGTTTCCAGGCGTCTCCCGTGAGCAAGCGGAAGCGGTCCTTGAACACGCAGCTCGTAGTCTCCTTGTGGCGTGAAGGTCCTCTTCGATCAAGGCACGCCAGTTCCTCCGCGCCGGTATCTCCGTACGCATGAAGTGACGACCGTCTACGAGCTTGGCTGGAGCACTCTGCAGAACGGCTCCCTGATTTCCCAGGCTGAAGCTGCTGGTTTCGATGTCCTGATCACGACCGACAAGAACTGGAAGTACCAGCAGAACCTGCGCGAGCGAAGTTTGGCGGTCGTGGTCCTTCTCTCCACCAGTTGGCCCAAGATCCAGGCAAAGGTTTCTGAGGTGGTAGTTGCGGTCGATGGAGCGACCAAGGGCAGCTATACCGAAGTGCCTCTCTGAGGCATGAGGTGAGCCAGCCCAGCTTCTCCCTCGTCCTCCTCGCCTGCGTGCGTCTCTGCTATCGTTGCTGAGGGAGAGAACGTAGACATGCAGATCGCCCTGGAGCTACCCGAGGACGTCGCGAAGCGCTTGGATCTCGCATGGCGTGATGTGTCACAAGGCACCCTCGAGGCCATCGCCGTAGAGGGGGTACCGTGAAGGGGCGCTGACACGCGGCCAAGTGGAACGGCTCCTCGGGCTTTCCTTCTGGAAGACGGAAGCTTTCCTCAAGGAGCGTCAGGCCTATTTTGCCTACACGGAGGAGGACTTCGAGCAAGATCGTAGAGACCTCGATCACCTCATACTCCGATGACGGTCGTCTCGAACACCTCACCCCTGAATTATCTTGTCCTCATCGACTATCAAGAGATCCTCCCTGTTACCTTCGGCCATGTCCTTATCCCGGAGGTCTCCTCCAGAACCTGGGCATTGAGGCTTGGGGAGGACTTGGCTCCTCTCTCCGAATCTGTATACTCGTACCGGGCAGAGGAAACAGGAGAAGAACGGCCATGTCTCAGATCAGTGTGGAGTTGACTCCGGAGCTTGAGCAGGCTTTATCCGAATACATGAAGCTCCGCCACATTGCCGAGGAGGCGGAAGCTATCCGTGCCGCGGTGGCAGAGGCTGCCGAGCAGGCACGCCAACACCAGGCTCAAGCGCCTGATTTTTCCGCTTGGATCGGTCTAGGGCTCCGCGCACCGCTCAACCCGAATCCGCGCTTTCGCTCGGACGACGATCTTTGGCGTTGATCCTTCGGCTATGGTCGTCGACAGCTCGGTCCTTCTGGCGATTCTCTTCGCCGAGCCACATGCAGAATGGGCGGCTGGCCAACTCCAGGCGCATGCCTCGGAGCTTCGGATGAGCACGGTCAACCTTTCGGAGATCCTGATCCGCGTGCGAGACCGGCAACCGCAGCTCTATGAGGAACTCGAAGAGCAGGTTCTCAAGAGTGGAATCCGTTTCATCCCTCCGGATGTTCGCCAAGCCCGCATCGTGGCGGAAGCCAGGCTCCGCTACCCCTTGAATCTGGGCGATTGCTTTGCGTACGCACTTGCTGTCGTCGAGGAGTGTCCGATCCTGGCCATCGATGGAGATTTCCGCAGCGTCGATCTTCCAGTGCTGCAACCGGAGCTTTGAGCTCCGAGGGATTGTAGGCGCCCTCTCTCGGCCGATGAGCCAGTCTCTCACCTGAACAAGGCCACCTTCCACGTCCCCATCTACCCACCGAGGGAGTCCAAGATCGTCCCCTTTTCCGTCGCCAGCATCCCAATGCTGTCAGCGTGGATACGAGTTGTGAACCTCTTGGAGCCGGCCTTCGGGCCGGCACTCATTGTCTGGCATCTGTTGTGCAAAGCATCAAGTCACCTCGCCTCCCAGAACCGCTGAGGTCTATACCCGATATGAGCTTTGATATCTGGGGGTGGGGCCGACTTCCGGTCGGCCCCACCATTCCCGAGTGTCAGCGTACTCGCCGCATTTTGACGCGAATAGGGAAGTCCTATAGACTCGGCCTATAGGCTCGGATTAATCCAAAACGCCTTTTGCCATGAACGTTCTGCTGTGGAGCTTGGCTGCTTTTATCGTATCTGTTTACCGTAGAGGTGGGGATTCTGTTAGTGCTTTATGAGGTCGAGG
>CAXTNS010000687.1:2261-3813 GCA_964245465.1 uncultured Thermoanaerobaculia bacterium | reverse complement strand
GGCGGGTGAGCTTCGCAGCCTCCCATTCCCCGATCACGTCGTCCACCGGCCTGCCGGTCTCGACGGAGCGGCGGGCCAGGCGGAACGATCGGCGGAGCCTGCGGAACAGGGGGGTTCTGGACACGGATGGACCTCCTGGGCTGTATCAGAACGGAGCCTGGATGCGGACTCTACTGAGGGGAGGACAGGGTTTCAACCGTGCCGACAGCGCAAGGTTCTCGCAAGAGATGCTCTCTATTCTACCTCCATGAAGCCGATGCCGGTACAGTGCCGGCAACGGCGAAGGCAGTGAATTCGAGCTTGGAGGTGGCATTATGAATCGACTGAATCGGCGCACCGTTCTCGGGGGCATGGGATTGTTCGGAGTCGGCGCGGTCACTCGCGGTCTCACCGGCGCGGCGGGGGCGCTCCTGACGGCGTCCCCGGCGCGCGCGCAGTCCCTGGACCTGGCCTCGGCCACGACGTGCTGGCTGACTCCCGAGAAGACGGAAGGACCCTACTACTTCGACCCCAGCCTGATCCGGCGGGACATCACCGAGGGCAAGACCGGGGTTCCCCTCTCCCTCGCCATCGGAGTGGTCGACGTCAACTGCGTCCCGGTTCCGAACCTCCTGGTCGACGTCTGGCACGCCGACAAGGACGGTCTCTACTCGGGGTACTCCCAGCCGGGGGGAAACACCCGGGGGCAGACCTTCCTGCGTGGCACCCAGCCGACCGACGCCGACGGCATCGCCCGGTTCGACACCATCTACCCGGGCTGGTACCAGGGCCGGGCCACGCACATTCACTTCAAGGTCCGCATCCCCGACCAGACCTACGTCACCTCGCAGTTCGCGTTCCCTGAGGCCATCAACAACGCGGTGTACGCCACCCCGCTCTACGCCGGGCGCGGGCGCAACCCCACGACGAACTCGTCGGACGGCATCTTCCACGCCGCCGATCCGACCTACCTCGAGCTGTCCCTGACGCAGAACGGGACCGGCTACGACGGAGTTTTCGCCATCGGCCTCTCGACGAGCCTCGCCGGCGGGTTCCACGCGCTGTCGAGAGCCCGGATCATCGACACCCGCAACCGGAAAGGTCCGCTGGGCGGACCGGCGCTGGCGGCCGGCGCCACGCGCACCTTCACCGTGGTAGACCGGGGCGGCATACCCGAGGGCGCCAAGGCGATCGTCGCCGACGTCTCGATCCTGCAGGCCAAGAAGGCCGGCCGCCTGCAGCTCTACGCCGCGGATGCTGACGTCGCAAGCGCGGGCAGTCTCAATTTCCGGGTTCCGCGCACGACCTTCTCCGGCGTGCACATCCCGCTCTCCCCCGAGGGTGCCTTCAACGCACGCGCCACCCGGGCGGCCCAGATGACGGTCGAAGTCACCGGCTACTATGATTGAAGACAAACGGATTGAAGACGGACGGACTAGGATGGCGGAGAGAGTGCTGGTCATCGAAGACGACGCCAAGCTGGGGGCGCAGGTCGTCGATCACCTGCGCCGCGCCCGCGAAGAGCCCCGGGGGGTGGAAAACCGGCAACCCAAGGGTAGGGGGGGGCGGGCCG
>CAXTNS010000687.1:0-2251 GCA_964245465.1 uncultured Thermoanaerobaculia bacterium | reverse complement strand
CTGCGCCGCGCCGGCTACGAGCCGGCGCTGTGGAAAGACGGCAACGCGATCGTTCGGGGAGAGCGGCCGGAAGCTGCGCTCGTCATCCTGGACCTGATGCTGCCGGGGGCTCACGGCTTCGACGTCCTGAAGGCGCTGCGGGCCTCTTCGGAGGTCCCCGTCCTGGTCTTGAGCGCCCGGGTCGACACCCACGACAAGGTGCGGGCGTTGGCCCTGGGCGCGGACGACTACATGACCAAGCCGTTCTGGCCGGACGAGCTGATGGAGAGGGTGCGCGCCCGGCTGCGCCGGCCGGTGCTCTCGCGCGGCGGCGCCCTCGAAGCCGGTCCGCTACGGATCGATCCCGCGACCCGCGAAGTGTCAGCCGACGGCCGCGCCGTCGAGCTGACGCGGGTCGAGTTCGACCTCCTCGCGGCTCTCGCCCGCCGCCCCGGGGCCGCGGTGACCCGGCAGTGGCTGGCCGATCACGTGCTCGATCCGGAGCGCGACGGGACCGAGAGAAGCCTGGACGCTCACATGTCGCGGTTGCGCAAGAAGCTGGGCACCAGCGGCTCGCTGATCAGGACTGTGTGGGGAATCGGCTACCGCCTGACCTCCGAAGCCTCCGAAGACGCCTGATGAGACTGCGCACCCGCATCGCGCTCACCACCCTGGCCGTGACCTTGCCCCTCGTGGCGGCCTTGGCGGCGCTGGATACCGTGGCGCGCCGGCAGGCGGCCGAGGCCGAGATCGCCGAGCTGGTGCTCCTCAAGCTGGAAACCCCCGGCGAACGGCAACGCTGCGAGGCGGATCCGGGCGCCTGGAGCACCCACGGGCCGCAGCCCCCTGCTCCCGGCGGACCGCTCGGGCCTCCGCCGGACTTCCAGGAGGACCCGGGAGCCCCGCGGCGCCACCGCCGGCCTGCGTCCTTCGTCCCCTACGGCGAGGAGTCGCTCGACCAGTCCCTGACCGCTGGACTGGAGCCCGGAGAGATCGCGGCCGCGCCCGCCTCATGGGTGCGCGGCGAGATCGCCGTCCTCGTCCGCACGCCCTGGGGCAGGGGCCGGTGTGCTTACATTCTCGCCCGCGGCACCTCGGAGCCGTGGCTGGGAGCGATCATTCCGCCGCTCAAGGTGTGGCTCTTTCCCGGGCTGGTCATCCTCATCGCCCTGCTGGTCGCCGTCGCCCCGACCCTGCGGCGCCTGACGCGTCTGACAGCGGCAGTGGAACGCTCCGCCGCCTCTTCCTACCGGACCGGCGTGCCCGTCGATTCAGACGATGAGATCGGAGCGCTGGCCGCCGCCTTCGACGCCGCGGCGCGCGAGGCGCGAACCCAGCTCGATGAGAAGGACCGCCGGGAGCAGGCCCTGCGCGACTTTCTGGCCAACGCGACGCACGACGTGATGATCCCCTTGACGGTCCTGCAAGGCCATCTGGCGCAGGCCCAGGCGCAGCTCGCGGCCGGAGAGCCCGTCAGCCGGTCGCTGCTGGTCGAGGCCCAGGGCGAGGCGCACTACATGGGCGGCCTGATGCACGACCTCGCGACCATGGCACGGCTCGACAGTGCCGAGCCGCGATTGCAGATTGAACGCGTCGAGCTCGAAGGGCTGGTCGCACGGGTCATGGGGCGCCACCGGCCGATCGCCCGGGAGTTGGAGGTGGAAATCGAGAGCGCAATACCTCCTGGTGATGGACTGGCCGAGCCCGTGGCGGCGCTCGCGGTGCTCGCCGATGTGACCCTGCTGGAGCAGGCGGTGAGCAACCTCGTCTACAACGCCATCTGCCACAACCGCCCGGGAGGTCACGCCGCTCTGATCCTCGACGAGGATGACAGCCGATTCCGCCTGCGGGTAATCGACGACGGCCCGGGCATCCCCGCGGACGAGCTCGCTCACCTCGTGGCCCGGGGGTTTCGCGGCAACGACGCCCGCACCCGCGTCCCGGGCGGCCAGGGGCTCGGCCTCGACATCGCCCACCGGGTCGCCAGGCTCCACGGCTTCACGCTGGTGCTGCGCCGCTCCGAATACGGCGGGCTGGAGGCCGAGCTCGCAGGCCCCCTGGCTGAAGGCTCATAGTTCAAGCGTGCTACCCTTGTTGCGTGAAGGTCCGAGAGGTGGAACTTTGAAACCCCGCCGCGCCATCGACTGGCGCCAATACCTGTCGAGCGACCGCGCCATCTGCGGCGGTGCCCTTTGCGTCAGGGGGACCCGAGTCCTGGTGACGAACATCCTGGACAGCCTGGCCGAAGGATCGTCAAGGCGGGAGATCCTCC
>CAXTNS010000686.1:0-3819 GCA_964245465.1 uncultured Thermoanaerobaculia bacterium | reverse complement strand
CTCCCGCCTGGGGCACGAAGTTGAAGTAGATCGAGGTGTTCTTCCGGACGACGCCGGTGGGGTAGATGTAGGCGCCGGCCCCTATGGGGTATTGAGCACCGTACACCCAGGCATGGCTGAGCTGGTTGCACGAGGTGCTTCCCGTGGGGGTGAAGACCTCGAGGGTCCCCAGGTTCTGCGTGGTCACCTGCTCGGTTTCCCACGGCGTCAGCAAGGCCCGAACCTGATACACGCCATCGGGCAGGAGCGAAGCGGGGACCCGCTCCGGCTCGTGATGGATGACGCAGTTGGTCCGCGCGGCGTGGGTCATGTGCTGCAGGGCGACGTTGCCGGAAGCGTCGATGAGCTGGAAGCGGACCCGGCTGTACTGCCGCACCACGCCGGTGAAATACAGCGGCTTGTTCCGCGGCACGCGGTTCCCGAAGCCATCGGTGAAAACCGTGGCATACGAAGCTTGCTCGCAGGAGGAGTACGGCGTTGGCCACACCGTGGGCGCGCCCTTGGCGTTGTAGCCGGGAGTCGGGGTGGCACCGTAGGAGAAGCCGCCCAGCAAGGTCGTGGCGGTGTAATAGATCCCCGCCCGGATGGCGCAGAGGCTGCCGGTCACCGGGCCGCGGAGGCTGCAGTCATAGAGCATCTCGTCCAGGAGACGGCGCTCCACGAGCTGCCGCTGGCTGGGGGGAACCGGGGTCCAGCGATAGGCGAGGTCATGCTGGCGGCAGGCCCGCCGGAAGTCGAAGTAGAGGCCGTCGCCGCGGATGATGGCCGGCCCGCACCCGCCGGTGGGGCTGTTGGGCATCCCCCAGTTGTTGGTGGGATTGCTGGTGTAGAAGCCATAAGGGGCCGGATAGCCCCGTAGCAGCGTGCCGCCCGCCGCCGGGGTGGGCGGGATCGCTTCTCCGGTGAACCATGTCAGCGCGGAGGAGGAAGTGAAGCTGCCGGTTTCGATCATGGAGACGACGTCCGGTTGCTGCTGGTAGACCGATTCCGGCAGCAGGGCCGCGGCCTCGTCCGCCGTCGCCGCGGCGTCGAGGGCGTCCATGCGATCGAGGAGCTCCTGCTCGGTGGTGGGCTCGCTGAGCTTCACCCGTGAGAACACACCGGCAAAATCCCCAGGGACGATCCCGGCCTGCGCGGGGAGCACCTGGTCGGGGACCGGTGCCCCGGACGCCGCGAGGCTCGCGCCGGGGACCAGGCTCCCCAACACCGCCAGGGACAGCAGCGCTCGTACTCTGGACAGCAGAGGCTTCCTCGTCATCAGACCCCCTCCTTGTGAGGGCCGGCACTGGACCGTGCCTGGCCTTAGAAGTAGGGTGCCTCCTCCCGGCGGAAGCGGGGCGGCCCCGGCGAGACGGCGCCCGGATTTACAAATCCTGGAAACCAGCAGGCAAGGGACCGGACCTCTCCTGCGGTATGTTTACGCCCTGTCCCCTGGGTTCCGTCCCGGGGGCTCCGGGAGGGGACCCCAATGGCCGTGACCACCGTCAGCTCGGAAGAGCTCCATGAAGCCTGGCGCCTGCTGACGCCCGAGGAACGCGTTGAGAGCTTCGGGTTCCTCTCCCCGGAGGAGGCCCAGGATTTCTTTCTGGAGATGCGGCCGGCCGATCAGCTCCTCATCGTGCGCCAGTCGCCGCCGGGGATCCGGCGTTCGTGGATCCGCCTGCTGCCTCCGGACGACGCCGCCGACCTCCTTCAGGAGGCGGAGCCGGAGGAGCGGAGCGAGCTCATGGCGCTGCTCGATCCGGCCACCCGGCGCGAGGTCAACGCCCTGCTCGCCTACGCGGAAGACGACGCCGGCGGCCTGATGAGCCCCCGCTACGCCCGGCTGCGGCCCGACATGACGGTCGACGAGGCCATCGGCTACCTGCGCATGCAGGCGCGCCAGAACCTGGAGACCATCAACTACGCCTACGTCCTCGACGCCCAGCAGCACCTGCTCGGAGTGATGTCGCTGCGCGAGCTGTTCACGGCCCCGGGGGACAAGTGGGCCTCCGACGTGATGAACACCGATCTGGTCACGGTCTCCGAGGACACGGACCAGGAGACCACCAGCCAGCTCCTCGCTAGGAGCGGCATCATCGCCATCCCCGTGCTCGACGTGGATGGACGGATGAAGGGCATCGTCACCTGGGACGACATCGTGGACGTGGTGGAGGAGGAGGCGACGGAGGACATCCAGAAGATGGGCGGCTCCGAGGCTCTCGACGCTCCCTATCTCCAGGTCGGCATGCTGGAGATGATCAAGAAGCGGGCCGGCTGGCTCTCGGCGCTGTTCCTGGGCGAGCTCCTCACGGCCACGGCCATGGGGTACTACGAGCACGAGATCGCGCGCGCCGCCGTGCTGGCGATCTTCATCCCACTCATCATCAGCAGCGGCGGCAACTCGGGGTCACAGGCGACGACGCTGATCATCCGCGCCCTGGCCCTTTCCGAGGTGCGCCTGAGCGATTGGTGGCGGGTCTTCCGTCGCGAGATCATCTCCGGGCTCGGGCTGGGGGCTATCCTGGCGGTCCTCGGATTCACCCGGATCGCGATCTGGCAGACGGCGTTCCACACGTACGGCGAGCATGGCTGGCTGATCGCGTCCACCGTTGCGTTGAGCTTGGTGGGGGTCGTCTTGTGGGGAACTCTGATTGGATCGTCCCTGCCGTTCCTGCTGCGGCGGCTCGGCTTCGACCCCGCGAGCGCCTCGGCGCCTTTCGTGGCCACGCTGGTGGATGTGACGGGACTCATCATCTACTTCACCGTGGCGAGCCTGCTGCTCCGGGGCCCGCTGCTCTGACGCGATGAAAGGGCTGGTCCTCTTCCTCCTGCTGGTCGTCCTGACCGCCTGTGGCGGCGGGACTCCGGACTCGTCCAAAGGGAAGGAAACGGCTCAGGCGCCTGTGCCGCCCTGGGTGGGCATCGAGCTCCAGCGGGGCCAGGAGCCGCGGGAGCTGGTACGGATCGGCCTCCGGGGCGCCACCATCGGACCGGCCGGCGGGCCGCTGGCTTGGCAGCTCTTCGCCGAGCCCCGCCGCGCTTCCGACGCCTGGTACTTCCTCTATACGTACGCGCCCTTCACCCGCAGCACGCCCGAGGGGGATCTGGTGTTCCGGGGGCGCGGCAAGGCCAAGGCCGGTCCCATCCAGCAGCGGATGATCTTCGAGTGGGCGCGCCAAGTGGCCGCCGAGGTCGCGGGAAGCCGCGGCGTGGCTGCCTACGGCCTCCTCCTTGCCTGGCACCAGGGAGGGCCCTCGGGCATCTGCGAGGACGTCGTCCTCTATCTGACCGGCGAGGCCGTGGGCACGGCGTGCGGCTGGGACGGCGAGGTCCGGAGCCGGCTCGATCCCGAGCAGCTCGGCCGCGTCTACGATTGGTTCGACCGTCTGCAGCCGTTTCAGATTGCGGGTGGACAGAGCGAGGATTCGCCGCA
Source organism: uncultured Thermoanaerobaculia bacterium (assembly GCA_964245465.1). Taxonomy (GTDB): domain Bacteria; phylum Acidobacteriota; class Thermoanaerobaculia; order Multivoradales; family UBA5704; genus DATARR01. Next base: position 404 of record CAXTNS010000686.1, on the reverse strand, counting down.
TCCCGGCACGCTCGACACGCGCGTGATCTTCGCCGGCCGGGGTACGCGGCCGGCCACGACGCCGGAGCAGGCCGAGGTCCGCTCCTTCGCGGCCGTCCTCTTCGCGGAGCTGGCCGCGAGGAGGAGGGGCGGCGCTCCGGCCTCCGCGCAGCCGGGAGCCTCGGAAGGCACGGCTCCCGAGGCCCCGCCTCAGCGCCTCCTGCTTCCGCCGAGCGTCGCGGCTCCGAGGAGGGAGGAGGTCATCCTTCAGCTTCCGGAGAAGCCTCCTCCGGTGCCGAAGGTGCGGCCGGAGCGGACGCCTCCGATGTAGGGGCGGCCCCGCGTGACCGCCCTGGGTGGGGGAACGGCCACGAAAGACGCTCAAGTAAGCAGGGCGGCCCCATGGGGCCGCCCCTACAGGACCG
>CAXTNS010000685.1:3116-3829 GCA_964245465.1 uncultured Thermoanaerobaculia bacterium | reverse complement strand
ACGTAGCCTGCGTCGCCGCCCGGCGTTCCGCTGCCCGAGAACAGGTCGAGGACCCATTCATTCCTCGCGGCGTCCGCGTGGTTCGAGCCGGCCCACAGCGGGTAGACCGACCTGTGGCAGCCCCCGCAGGCCCCCGCGGATGGGGGATCGTAGTTGGGGTTGGTCGTGGTGGGCAGGATGTTGAGCCGGATGTTGACGTTGGTGTCGCCGTTATTCGCGAGCTCGCCGCCGATCAGGTAGTTCGTGGCCGCGGCCCGGCTGTAGGGGACGGAGGCCGCAAGCTGGACGACACCGAGGGGATCGGCCGCCAGAGTAAAGCTGCCGTCCGCCGCGGTGACCGCCACCACGGAGGAATCAGCGCGAATGTGGACCCGGGCGCCCGGGATCGGCGTCCCCGGCGTCCCGCTGCCGGCGACCCGCACGAAGCCCGAGATGTCCCCCCGAGCCGCCGCAGCCCCTAGGACGAGAGCCAGCGTGGCCGCCGTCCCCACCCGTCGCCAATCCCTCACCATGACCCGATTGCATTCCATCCTTGCCGTCCTCCACGATCCTTGCCGCGCCGGTCCCAGAGCTCTCCCGCCGCTCCGCAGAGCGCCAACAGCCTGGGATTCTAAGGGCGTTGTCTGGCGGGCTCCGAGGCTAACACGATTCCACGGCCGGTGCCAGTTGAGACGCAGCCTCCATTTCGAGATTCGAATCCACTGAATTCGAGC
>CAXTNS010000685.1:0-3059 GCA_964245465.1 uncultured Thermoanaerobaculia bacterium | reverse complement strand
GGGACTCCGGTCTGGGGCTTTGCAGGCCGGAACCACTGGATACGACCGTGGATTGGGGAATTCGCGCTTGGAACGAGTGGCTTCGAAAGCCGCTCACGCCATGGCGAGGGCGCTCGCGTGGGTCACCCGGTTGCGTCCGTTCCCCTTGGATTTGTAGAGGGCGCGGTCGGCGTCGTTGAGGAGGGCTCGGCCGTCGCGGGGGGAGAGGGTGGGATTCCAGGTGGAGATGCCGAAGCTTGCGGTGACCGACCGTCCCGGCCAGGGGGCGGACTCGACGGTTTCGCGGAAGCGCTCGGCCAGCACCAGGGCTCCCTCGCCGGGGGTGTCGGGCAGGATCACGGCAAACTCCTCGCCGCCGAAGCGGGCCACGATGTCCGTGCTGCGCGCCTGGCTGCGGAGCAGCAGGGCCAAACGGTGCAGGATCTCGTCGCCCGCCAGGTGGCCGAAGTCGTCGTTGTAGTTCTTGAACCAGTCCACGTCCAGGAGCAGGAGGGAGAGCGGGGTCATCCTCCTCGCGGCGCGGTCGAGCTCGCGCGTCAGGTGCTCCTCGAAGCCGCGGCGGTTGATGAGGCTCGTGAGCTCGTCCGTGCCGGCCAGAGCGGAGAGCTTCTCGTTGGCTTCCTCGAGCCGGGCGTTGGCCTCTTCCAGCTTCCGGCGCTGCTCCGCGATCTGCTCCTCGTAGTGCTTGCGGTCGGTCAGGTCGAGCTGGGTGCCGCAGGCGCGCAGGGGCTTGCCGTCGGCGCCGCGGCTGATCACCTTGCCCCGGTCCAGGATCCAGACCCAGCCGCCGGACTTGTGGCGCAGGCGGTATTCGGTCTCGTAGAACGGCGTCCGCCCCTCCATGTGCGCGCTCAGGACCACCCGCAGCCGGTGGAGGTCGTCGGGATGGACGAGGCTCTCCAGGCTGCTGATGTGAGGGGCGATCTCCACCAGGCGGTAGCCCAGCATCTGCGCCCAGCGCTCGTTGAAGATCACCCGGCCGGTGGGGACGTCCCAGTCCCACATGGCGAGGTCGGCGCCGTGCAGCACGAGGGAGAGCCTCTCCTCGTTCTGCTGCATGGCCTGTTCGGCCAGCTTCTGCTGAGTGACGTCGAGCGCCATGCCCCCGAGCAACCGGCGGCCATCGCCGCTATGACCGGCCGTCAGGGGGAACTTGTAGGACATCCAGTAGGACGGGCCATCGTCCGCGGGAACCTTTTCAAGGTGGCTGAGGGGCCTGTCTTTTTCGAGGACGTTCCGGTCCTGGTCGCACAGGGGCTCGGCGATTTCAGGGGGCCAGAGCTCGCGGTCCGTCCGGCCCAGCCAGCCGGCGAGCGGGAGGTTGAAGCGGCGCTCCGCGGGCTTGTTGACGTAGAGGTAGCGGCCGGACTCGTCCTTGATGAAGGCGACCACGGGGCTGTTGTCCATGAAGGCCTTGAAGCGCTCTTCGCTCTCGCGCAGGGCCTCCTCGGCTGCCTTCTGCACCGTGATGTCCTTGCCGATGCCGAGAAAGCCGTTGAGGCGGCCCGTTTCGCCATACAGGGCCGTGACGGAGAGGCGGATGGGGAAGCGGCCGCCGTCCTTGCGGACGAACGTCCAGTCGTTCTCGTCCGGAATGCCAAGCCGGGCCTTGGCCACGAACGCCTCGAACCCCGGCTCGACGGTCCGGCCCAGCTCCATGGAGAGCTTCCGAGCCCGGCGCTCGACCTCCAGGGGGTCGTGGAACGCCGCCGGCGTCATCTTGCCGATGACCTCGTCCGCCGCGTAGCCCAGCTTCCTCAGCGCGCCGGCGTTGCAGGTCTGGATGAGGCCGGCGACGTTGGTGGAGATGATCGTGAGGTCGGCGCTGTCGAGGATAGCCTGCTGCCAGGCGCTGGCACGCTGGAGCGCTTCCGGGTCTGCAAGCTCAAGGAGTCTCTCGGGATCCATGCTTGGGATGGGTGGCCTGGACGTAATCTGTATGGAGTATACTCCAAATCCTCTCTTCAGACGATTTCAGCCATTCGTCCGATACAATACGGTACATCTTCGCGATTGCGGGCCCTCTTCACCTCTTGTCAGAAAGAGAGACGGCTTCGCGAAGTCCTTCCTGTCACGACGCCCTCATTCCCGGGCGATCGATTGCGATAGTAGAAAAACGTATTTGGCGAAGGCGACTTCAGCATCGAAAACGGCCGGTGGTGGGACGTTCCCAAGGGGAGGACGACGGCCTTCAGCACCCCCAGCCAACCGGAAACCCAACTGGACCTGCTGATCGAAGGCAACCAGATGAGGAAAAGCCTGGATTCGGCTCCCGTCTTCGGCGGCTCCCGGTGGAGCCGGATCGGCACCCGGCCCCGACGAGGCGCGAACAATCTCTCCGGCTTCTCCGGCGAAGGCCTGACCGGCGTCTGGATCGGCAATGACGGCGGGATCTATTACGTTCGGCAGACGGGGACCGAAGTCGTCTGGTTCGGCGAGGCGTGCACACCGCCCGGAGTCCTCGTGTCCTTCGCCAATGTGTTTGTTGGAAACCTTTGGGGGACCACCGTCAGCGGCTCGTGGGCGGCCATCCCGGCTTCGAGACCTACGCCAACTATGCCCTCGATGTGCCGATGTATTTCGCCAAGCGCGGCGAGCGGTATGTCGACGCCTCGGGCCAGTCGTTCCGCGACTTCATGGACGGAAAGCTGCCCGCCCTGCCCGGCGAGCGTCCGACGCTGAAGGACTGGGCCGACCATCTTACGACGCTGTTCCCAGAGGTCCGGCTGAAACAGTATCTGGAGATGCGCGGCTCGGACGGCGGCCCGTGGAGCCGCATCTGCGGCCTGCCCGCCCTGTGGACCGGCATCTTCTACGACGCCCCGTCGCTCGCCGCCGCCTGGGACCTGTGCAAGGACTGGGACATCGAGGACCACGAGCGCCTGCGCCGCGATGTGACGCGCCTGGGCCTGCGCGCCGAGGTCGCCGGCCGCTCGGTCCGCGACATCGCCGTGGACATGGTCGCCATCGCCAAACAAGGGCTCAAAAACCGCGCCCGCTTCAGCGGCGGCATGGTCGACGAGCGCGGCTATCTATCGGAACTGGAAGACATCGCCGAC
>CAXTNS010000684.1:0-3830 GCA_964245465.1 uncultured Thermoanaerobaculia bacterium | reverse complement strand
CTTCTGGAGACGTTGAAGACCTGCATCCTGCATCACCATCCGCTCCACGCGCCCAGGAAACGGCGGGTCGAGCTCCTCCTCGGCAACGACCGCGAGATCGGCCGCGAGACCCGTTCCCAGGAGAAGCGGGTGGGGATCGTTCCCTCCCAGGTGCGCGAGCTGTTCGCGTTCTTCCGGGAGCTCGGGCTGGACCTGAGCGTCCTGGCCGTGCAGGGCGCGGGCCAGCGCGCGGGTTTCTCCGACGCGGACTTCGTGGCCGCCGGGGCCGAGATCCTGGCGATCGAGGAGCTGGAGCACCACGACGCGGCGCCGGACGTGGTGCACGCGCTCAAGGAGCCGTCCCGTTACGAGGGCAGGATCCCGGGTCCCTTCTGCCGGATCGGCGCGCTCCACACGGGCGACTTTCACGCCGGCAGCGGCCTGGCCGCCCTGCTGGAGAAGAGGGACGTCGCGGTCTTTGACGGCTCCCACACGGGCGCGCCCGGGGACTTCCGCATTCCCATCCGCGGCGGGATGTCGGTCTTCGCCGGCAGGATCGCGGCCCGGTGGGTCCTCGACCACTTGGTGCATCGGCACGCTTCGGGACGGGCCGTGGTCGTGGGCGGGGGCCACGCGGGCAAGGCCGCCGTGCGCGAGCTCGCCGGCATGCCGGCCGTCTCCGAGATCCATCTGTTCGACGCGGCGGGAGCGCCCGAGCGGCTCGCGAAGCTCGGCGCTGAGCTGGCCGACGTGCCGCAGGTCAGGGTCGAGGGGATCGAGGGGACCGACCACCCGCACCTCCTGGCGGCCCTGGACGGAGCCGTGGCCCTCATCTTCGCCGTGGCCCGGCCCGGCGAGGGGGCGCCCAAGATCGCCCACGTCAACACTCTGCGGTCGTTGCTGGCGGACAACGCGGTCGTGGTGGACATCTCAATCGACGAAGGGGGCGCGATCCTCGACCCTTCGATCCGGAGGTCCTGGTCCCACGTGGAGATCATCCCCCATCTGACCAAGGCCATCGGCGACCACTCGAGCCGCGTCTACCGCGCGCTGCCCAACATGCCGCGCGCTCACCCGAAGGAGGCGAGCGAGGCCCACGGCGAAGCCATCCTCCCCTATCTCGCGACCCTCCTGTTCCTCGCGGCACGGGAGGGCGGCGCCGACGGGGTCGTCCGGTTTCTGGAGCGGCGTCCCGTCAACGGCCACGGCCCGGACCCCGCGCGGGCCGAGCCTCCCCAGGTCCTCGACGCCCTCGTCCAGGACCTGCGCAACGGCATGGCCTTCCACCCTCACGGCGGCAAGGTCATGATCTCCGATACCGTGGCCGACCGGGCGGGCATCTTCGAGTTCCTCAGCCGCCAGAGGATTCCCTTCGGCTTTTCCGTGCCCGCCGCGCCGGTCCGCGGCGAGTCCGACCGGGAACGGGAGAAGGCCTCCGTCAGCGTGCTGCCCGACCCGATCCGGGAGTGCCTGACCCACATCATCGACAAAGGGCTCCACTGCACCGTCATCTCCCATCCCGACGTCGACGGCACCCGGACCGAGAACGCCGAGCGCGCCTTGGGCGTCGGGGCGGAGAAGGTGCTCAAGTGCCTCGTCTTCCGGGCCGACGATTCCTACGTCGCCGCCGTGTGCACCGGCCGCAAACACGTCTCCGAGGAACGCCTGCGGGAGCTCACGGGAGCGCGGGACGTCCGGCTCGCTTCCGCGGACGAGGTCTTGAAAGTCACCGGCCACACCAAGGGTGGAGTGCCGGCCGTCCAGGTCTTCGACATGGTGCAGACGGTCTTCGTGGACGACGAGGTGATGGGGAGGGAGGCCGTCTACGGCTCGGCGGGGACCGAGTTCGCCGGCATGCGGATCGCGCCGTCGGCCCTGAAGGCGCTCGGCGCGCGTGTCGCCCGGATCACGCCGGAGGACAGCCGCCTGCGGGCGAACGAAAAGAAGGTCCTCAGGCTGCTGCGCGAAATCAAGGACGCCATGGAGTCGGACGACGACGCCTCCGCCCACCGGGCCCTGGGGACGCTCCAGCAGATCCTGGAGGAACCTTCCGGCCCGGAGTAGAATCCTGGCTCCATGAGCGGCCCTGAGGACCTTTCCAGCCTTCGGGATTCCATCGCGGAGGTGGATCGCGCCCTGCTGGAGCTGCTGCGCCGGCGCATGGAGCTGGCGGCGGAGGTGGGCCGCATCAAGGCCGGGTCCAACCTGCCGGTCGTGGTGCGCGACGTCGAAGACCGGGTGCTCACCCGGGCCCGGCAGCACGCGGAAGCCTGTGGGGTGTCGGAAGAGGTCATGGAGAGCGTCTTCCAGGGCATTCTGCGCGGCTCGGTGGAGCGCCAGTACCGGGTCGGGATCGCGATGCGCCGGCAGCACGGCGAGAGCATGCTGATCGTGGGCGGTGCCGGCGGCATGGGCTCGTGGCTCCGCGGCTTCCTCGGCCTGGCGGGGCATGAGGTGGACGTCGCCGACCCGGCGCTTGCCGGTATGGTCGAGGCCCCGGGACGCTTTTCCAGCCTGGACGCCATCGAGGACCTGAACCGCTACGCGGCCATCCTGGTCTCGGTTCCGCTCAACCGCATGCCCGAGACCCTCCTGCAGATCGTGGAGCGCCGCCCGCGGGGTGCGGTCCTCGAGGTGGCCTCGATCAAATCCCACCTCGAACCGGTCCTCGCGCGAGGCCGCGAGCTGGGGGTGCGCATCCACGCCCTGCATCCGATGTTCGGGCCCGGCAAGTCCTACTACGAGACCCTCACCTTCGTGCTCGCGGCTCAGGGCGACCTCGGCGAAGAGAAGAAGCGGATGGAGGCGTTCATCCGCCATCCCTACACCCATTTGGTGGTCGTCCCCTTCCCCCACCACGACCGGTTGATGGGATGGCTCCTCGGCCTCGCCCACCTGAGCCACATCCTGTTCGGCGCCGCCGTCACCCACTCCGGGATCGACGCGGAAGAGCTCCATGCCTGCGCTTCAGCCACCTTCTCCCGGCAGACGGCCAGCGCCCTCCTGGTGCTCCAGTCGAATCACGACCTCTACCTCGACATCCAGCACCTGAATCCGCACCGGCACGAGGTCTACACCGCCACCCGGGAGGCCCTGGATCAGGTCGAAACCCTGGTCGAGCGGCACGACCGCGAGGGCTTCCGGCAGCTTCTGACCGCCGCCCGCCAAGCGCTCGCCGGAGACCCGTAGCCGGTCGATCCCTTCAGCTCTTCTTCGCGGCTTTCTTGGCGCCGCCGCTGGAGGATTTCTTGGCGGCGGGCTTCTTCGCGGCCTTCTTGGCTCCACCGGCGCTAGCCGAAGCGGCCGACTTGGAACCGCCCGATTTCTTCGAAGACGAAGAGGACGCGCTCTTCTTGCGGGCTACCACGACGATCCCCGCAGCCGCGGCAGCCACCCCGGCGACAGCGGCAGCGGCCGTAGCGAGAACCTTCTTGCTCGGGACCTTCTTGGTGGCACCGCTCTTGGAAGCCTTGGAGGCCGTGGAAGTGGTGGAGGCAGGAGAGACCGCCGTCGTTTCGAGCCCACCACTGCTTTCCGTCCCGGTAGACCCCTTCTTGCCCGTCGTAGCCATCGAGAGCTCCTTTCTCAGAAAGCCCATACCGGCGCTGTAATTTCCTTGTGCGGAGAACGACCCGCGAATAACCCGCTGACCCCGGCACAAAAGCAAGAAGCGTGCACGTTTTGCCTCTTCAAGCTCCTTCCAGGGCCTGGAGGAGGTCGGCGGCGAGGTCGTCCGGATGCTCCAGGCCGACCGACAGGCGGATCAGGTCCTGCGGCGTCCGCGACGACGGCCCTTCGCTGGAGGCGCGGTGCTCGATCAGGCTCTCGACGCCGCCGAGCGAGGTGGCGCG
>CAXTNS010000683.1:0-3831 GCA_964245465.1 uncultured Thermoanaerobaculia bacterium | reverse complement strand
CTTGTATGCGTTGCTGATGGTGGTGGGGATTCTCGCGCAGCGGTGAGGTGTCTTTGGGAGGGGGAATAGCCCTCCCGCCCCTTCTGTTGGTATACTCACCCGCGACGCCCGGTTGGGCCGGAAGGTGAACGCCCGCTCCCTTGGGGAGGCTGGGATTCAAACCGCCGGCTCTTGCGGAGTTTGGGCCTCCGGCGTATACTGCGCATCCCGCTGCCGGCCTCGAAGAGGTCTGAAGCGTGTTGCTGTTGACTCGCGCATTGTCTCTCAGTTAGACTCTGCGGGTTTCGCCGCCGATGGTCCTGCCTGGGACGGGGACGGCCTAGTCTTCAAACCGAAGACATTCAACCCTGAACACCGTTCGGGGCCGGAGTGTGGGCCGTCGGACCCATCTTGAAATGGGGTCCGACAGGTGTCGTCGCTCCGCGAAGACACATCGGGAACAAACGGGTCGAGGAGATCTGGACGCATGCCTACGATTCATCAATTGGTGCGCAAAGGACGCGAGCGCATTGAGACGAAGACGAAGAGCCCGGCGCTGCAGGCGTCGCCGCAGAAGCGCGGGGTCTGCGTTCGCGTGTACACCCAGACGCCCAAGAAGCCGAACTCGGCGCTGCGCAAGGTCGCGCGCGTTCGGCTCACGAACGGCATCGAGGTGACCACCTACATCCCGGGCGAAGGCCACAACCTGCAGGAGCACTCGATCGTGCTGATCCGCGGCGGCCGTGTGAAGGATCTCCCGGGCGTCCGTTACCACGTGATTCGGGGCACGCTCGACGCGGTCGGGGTGGTCAAGCGCCGCCAGGGCCGGTCGAAGTACGGTGCCAAGCGGCCCAAGTCCTAAGTCCTAAGGCAAGACAGGCGAGGAAGAAGACCATGCCGAGGCGTAGAGAAGTCCCCAAGCGCGAGATCCTGCCGGATCCGCTGTACAACTCGCAGCTCGTCACCAAGTTCGTGAACGTGGTGATGAAGGACGGCAAGAAGTCGGTGGCCGAGCGCATCCTCTACGATGCCCTGGAGGCCATCCGGGCGAAGACGAACGACGATCCGATGAAGGTCTTCAAGAAGGCCATCGAGAACGTCAAGCCCGCGGTCGAGGTGAAGTCCCGGCGCGTCGGCGGCTCGACCTACCAGGTCCCCGTCGAGGTGCGCCCCTCCCGCAAGCTGGCGCTGTCGATGCGCTGGATCATCAACACGGCCATGTCGCGCGGCGAGAAGACGATGCGCGCCCGGCTGGCCGGCGAGCTGATCGACGCGGCGGAGAACCGCGGCGGCGCCATCAAGAAGAAAGACGACACGCACCGCATGGCCGAGGCCAACAAGGCCTTCGCCCATTACCGGTGGTAAATATCGGTGGTAAAGCGCGCTGGTAAAGCGGGCGGTAGACCTAGAGAAAAGCGGAAAGAAGTCAGACCATGGCCAGGCAATCACCACTCAGGGACACCCGAAACATCGGCATCATGGCGCATATCGATGCCGGGAAGACGACGACGACCGAGCGCATCCTTTTCTACACCGGTGTGAACTACAAGATCGGTGAGGTGCACGAGGGGACCGCCACCATGGACTGGATGGTGCAGGAGCAGGAGCGCGGCATCACGATCACGTCGGCCGCCACGACCTGTTTCTGGAACCTCAACGGGGTCAACCACCGGATCAACATCATCGACACGCCCGGCCACGTGGACTTCACGGCCGAGGTGGAGCGGTCGCTGCGCGTCCTCGACGGCGCGGTGGCGGTGTTCGACTCGGTGGCCGGTGTCGAGCCGCAGTCGGAGACGGTGTGGCGCCAGGCGGACCGCTACCGGGTCCCCCGCATCGCGTTCGTCAACAAGATGGACCGCATCGGCGCGGACTTCGAGCGCACGGTCTCGATGATGCGCACGCGCCTCGCCGCCAATCCCGTGGTCATCCAGCTCCCCTGGGGGCGCGAGGACCAGTACAAGGGGATCATCGACCTGCTCCGGATGAAGGGGATCTTCTACAAGGACGAGTCCATGGGCGCCGCCTATGAGCTGGTCGACATCCCCGAGGAGTATCTGGACCAGGCGCACAAGATGCGCGAGGCCATGGTGGAGGCGATCTCGGAGACGGACGACCAGCTCCTGGAGAAGTACCTCTCCGGCGAGGAGGTCACCAACGACGAGCTCAAGGCCGCGCTGCGCCGGGCGACGATCACCAACAAGGTGCAGCCCGTGATCTGCGGCAGCGCGTTCAAGAACAAGGGCGTCCAGCCGCTGCTCGACGCGGTGGTGGAGTACCTGCCCTCGCCGCTCGACGTCCCGCCGATCGAGGGCATCGACCCCGCGAAGGAGCAGCCGGCGGTGCGCCGGGCGGACGACAGCGAGCCGTTCTCGGCCCTGGTGTTCAAGATCATGAGCGACCCGTACGTGGGCCAGCTCGTGTTCTTCCGAGTGTACTCGGGCCACATCGAGTCGGGCCAGTCGGTGCTGGGCTCGAAGAAGAGCAGCAACGAGCGCATCGGCCGCCTGCTGAAGATGCACGCCAACAAGCGCGAGGAGATCAACGAGGTGTGGGCGGGCGACATCGCGGCGGCCGTGGGTTTGAAGAACGTCACCACGGGCGACACGATCTGCGATCCCAAGCACCCGGTGGTGCTGGAGTCGATGAGCTTCCCCGAGCCGGTGATCGAAGTATCGATCGAGCCCAAGACCAAGGCCGACCAGGAGAAGCTGGGCATGGCGCTCGCCAAGCTCATGCAGGAGGACCCGACGTTCCGCGTCCACACGGACAAGGAGACGGGCCAGACCCTGATCGCGGGCATGGGCGAGCTGCACCTGGAGATCATCACGGACCGTCTGGTGCGCGAGTTCAACGTCGGCGCCAACGTCGGCAAGCCGCAGGTGGCCTACCGGGAGACGATCACCCAGGAGGCGGACGGCGACGGCCGGTTCGTGCGCCAGAGCGGCGGCCGCGGCCAGTACGGCCACGCCAAGATCCACATGCGGCCGACGACGGAGGCGGACTTCGTCTTCAACAACAAGATCGTCGGCGGCACCATCCCCAAGGAGTTCATCAAGCCGATCGAGCAGGGGATCAAGGAGGCGCTGGAGACGGGTCCGCTCGCGGGCTTCCCGTGCACGGGCGTCGAGGTGGACCTCTACGACGGCAGCTACCACGACGTGGACTCTTCGGAGATCGCGTTCAAGATCGCCGGCTCCATGGCGTTCCAGGACGCCTGCAAGCGGGCGCGGCCGGTCCTGATGGAGCCCATCATGGCGGTCGAGGTGGTCACGCCCGAGGAGTACATGGGCGAGATCATCGGCGACGTCACCTCGCGGCGCGGGCGCATCCAGTCGATGGAGGCGCGCGGCAACGCCCAGGTGATCGCGGCCAAGGTGCCGCTGTCGGAGATGTTCGGTTACGCGACCGACCTGCGCTCGCTGTCGCAGGGGCGCGCCAACTACACCATGCAGTTCGCCTCCTACGAGCAGGCCCCCAAGAACGTCAGCGAAGAAGTCGTGGCGAAGGCCGCTGGATAAAAGGACACAGGAGAGATCATGGGCAAGGAAAAATTCAATCGTTCGAAGCCGCACGTCAACGTCGGGACCATCGGTCACGTCGACCACGGCAAGACGACCCTGACGGCGGCCATCACCCGGGTTCTTGCTTCCAAGGGCCTGGCGAGCTTCGTGGCCTTCGACCAGATCGACAAGGCTCCGGAAGAGCGCGAGCGCGGCATCACGATCGCGACGGCGCACGTGGAGTACCAGAGCGAGAAGCGCCACTACGCCCACGTCGACTGCCCGGGCCACGCCGACTACGTGAAGAACATGATCACGGGCGCGGCGCAGATGGACGGCGCGATCCTGG
>CAXTNS010000682.1:0-3837 GCA_964245465.1 uncultured Thermoanaerobaculia bacterium | reverse complement strand
GACGAGATCCTGGCGAATGAGGAGTCGCTGACCGGCCGTTACCTCCGGGAACGCCCGCCGACCCAGGCCCGCCGGCACATGGCCCGGTTCCGCCGCGAGCAGGGCTGGGAGACGCTCTCCGAGGAGCTTTCCGGCCTGCCCCGGATCTCCGTGCGCGGCGCCCGCGCTCACAATCTCAAGAACGTGGACGTGGAATTCCCCCTGGGAGCCCTGGTGGCCGTGACGGGCGTCTCGGGCTCGGGCAAGTCGACCCTCGTCGAAAACGTCCTTTACGGCACCTACCAGCGCTCGCGGGGCGTGGTGGACGTGGATCCCGGCGAGTGTGACCGCCTGGAGGGGCTGGAAGGGCTGGAGGACGTGACCCTGGTGGACCAGCGCCCCCTGGGGCGGTCCAGCCGGTCGAACCCGATCACCTATATCAAGGCCTACGACGAGATCCGCAAGCTCTTCGCCGCCACGTCCGACGCCAAGGTGCGGCAGATCACCTCGGCCCACTTCTCCTTCAACGTGGAGCGCGGGCGTTGCCCGTCCTGCCAGGGCACGGGCGTCACCGAGGTGGACATGCAGTTCATGGCCCCGGTGACGGTGGTCTGCGAGACCTGCCAGGGGCACCGCTTCCGGCCGGAGGTGCTGGCCGTGCGGTATCACGGCAGGAACATCTCCGAGGTGCTGGACATGACGGTGGAGACGGCCATCGAGTTCTTCGCCGACCAGAAGCGGCTGGCCAAGCGCCTGCGCGTGCTGCTCGACGTGGGTCTGGGCTACCTGCGCCTGGGCCAGCCGACCTCGACCCTCTCGGGCGGCGAGGCCCAGCGCCTGAAGCTCGCGAGCTTCCTCGACCGTCCTGGGTCCGAGGGCCGCCGCCTCTTCCTCTTCGACGAGCCCACGACGGGCCTCCATCTGGCGGACATCGACCTGCTCTACCACACCATCCGCCGGCTCGTGCAGCGGGGCGACGGCGTCATCGTGGTGGAGCACAGCCCCGACCTGATCGCCCGCGCCGACTGGCTCATCGACCTCGGCCCCGGCGGCGGCATCCATGGCGGCGAGATCCTCTACTCCGGCCCTCTGGAAGGGTTCCTGGACCACGGCTCCGGCCCCACGGCCGAGGAGCTTCGGCGGCACCTGCGGTGGGGCGAAGCGGCCTAGGACCGATTTTGGATTTTTTGGGGCGGGCGGCGTGTTCTCGGGAGGGAATCCACGTTGCGGAGGCGGCATAGGGCCGCTAGGATGACGATGACGACGATGGAAGCGACCTCCACAGCAACCACGGTCGGGACCGACCCCTCCAAGATTCTCTGGTGGGTGGGAACGTTCGCAGGCGCCTTCCTGGGCTGTGTGCTGCTGTTCGCCGTGTGGGCCAAGATGCTCGACCCCGCAGCGTTCGCGGACCAGATCCGCCTGGAAAAGCTGGACTTCCTCCTCCCCGCCCAGGCCGTGGCCCTCATCGCGCTGGCGCTGGAGGCCGGTCTCGGCCTCGCCCTGCTCCTCGGCGTACGCCGTAAGTGGGTGCTGATCCCCAGTGTGCTGCTCGTGGCCTTCTTCCTGTTCCTGACCGGCCGGGCCTGGTGGCTCGCGGCCCATGGGCTGCGCAACGAGGCCGAGGCCTGCGGCTGCTTCGGCAACCTGGTCCAGCGCACGCCGGCCCAGGCGTTCTGGCAGGACCTGCTGATGCTGGTGCCGCCGCTGTTCCTGGCCTTTCTGGGCCGGGACCGGCGCGGCCGGCTCTTCCCGCCCCTCCGCACGGCCGTGGCCGTTATCGGTGCCCTGGCGGTGATGGGCTTTGCCTGGAAGGCCCCTGAGCTGCCGCTCGACGACCTGGCGACCCGTCTGAGCCCCGGCGTGAAGGTCGAGCAGATCTGTGCAGGAGCCGACACCGAGAAGGTCTGTCTCGACTCGATGATCCCCGAGCTTGGGGAAGGCCGGCACGTCGTCGTCATGGCCAAGCTCGACTCTCCGGAGCTGACCGAGGCCGTCAGTGCCTTGAATACCTATGCCGGCAAGAGCGAGAATCCCACTCTGTGGCTGCTCGTCTCCTCCACTCCGGAGGAGGAGCGGGCGTTCTTCTGGAGCCGGGGACCGGTGTTCCAGATCCGCCAGGCGCCGCCTGCGCTGTTGCGTCCGCTCTATCGCCGGCTGCCCCGCGCCTTCGAGGTGCAGGACGGCCGGGTGGTCCGCACCTACGGAGGGATGCCGCCTTTCGCGGCGAGCTCCAACGACTCTTCGAAGAGGTCCTCGACATGATACACAAGAGATCCGCGATTCCCGTAGCCCTCGCGCTGGTGCTCGCCCTGGCGGCGATGCCGTCCTTCGCGCGTCCCCAGGGCGGCGGCGTCCCCTCTGACAGCGTGCTCCGCGGCTTCCAGCCCATCGGGGATTACGTGCTGATCGTCAACGGCAAGCCCGCGGCCGGCGACATCTATCAGAACCAGCTCCCGGCCATCCTGGTGATGAGCTCCTCGCTGTCCTCACCCGTGCTCCTCACGCCGGGGGCCGGCAGCAAAGTGGAAACGGTCCACATCATGAAAGTCGCCAAGCAGCCGGACGGCTCCGTGGACCTGCTGGCCGACGCCGTGCTGGCGCCCATCGGGCAGTTCAAGACGGACGGCGATAACGTGAGCTTCACCTACCAGGGGAAGAACGTCAGCCTGAACCCCAAGCCGCCGCTGGTCGGCCGCCACGTGGCTCAGGAGCTCAAGACGCACAACCCCATGTACATGCGCACGGCCAGCACCTACAAGCCGGACGGAGCGGCCATCGCGTCCCTGAAAAAGAACGCCAAGCCGGTGACCGTGCGGGTCTACTTCGGCTCCTGGTGCCCCCACTGCCGTCAGCACGTACCGCTCATCCTCAAGGTCGAGGACCAGCTCAAGGGCTCGCAGGTGAAGTTCGAGTACGTCGGCCTCAAAAAGCCACCCGAAGGCTGGAACGACCCCGAGGTCAAGAAGCTCAACGTCCGCGGCGTGCCAACCGGGATCGTCTACAGCAACGGCAAGGAGATCGGCCGCATCACCGGCGACAACTGGAACGCGCCCGAGGTCCAGCTCAACAAGATCGTCGCCGGCCAGACGGCGGCCAAGGGCAAGTAGGGACCGCGTCTCCCGTAGGGGCGGCCACACGGGGCCGCCCCTACACCCTCCTCAACACCTCCAAAGGATTGATCCCCCCGTTGTGCCACGTCGCGTCCGGCGATTGCAGCTCGCCGGGCGGAGCGCAACGGGAGATCCCCAGCTCTGCCAGCCGGGACTCCAGGGCCCAGGCGTCCTCTCCCGCCAGAGCCGCTCCCTGAAGCCGTCCTCGCCAGGGCTCCAGGAGATCTGGAAGCAGAGAAAGATCTTCCAGGGAATGGACCCGCACCGTCCGCAATCCCGGAGACGGTCGCAGCTCCGGGTTGGGATCGACGATCACCGTCCCCTGCCGGATGTGCAGCTCCGTGTGCCAGAGACCGCGCATTTCCGCCTCCAGGCGCAGGTGCTGGACCGCCGCCGACAGGGGCCGAGGGGCGGGGCCGGGCGGCCACCGCCGGGCCATGTCGGAGAGCGCGGCGCCGAGCCTCTCCCCCAGCGCCTGAGGATCCCCCGCCGTGTAGACCGCCGTCACCGAAAGGCATCCCCGCTGATCGAAAAGGGCGATATCCCGCGCCAGGGTCTCGGCCGCGTCGCGGGGGTCCACACCGGACCCGATCACCGCCAGGCTGGTCTTGGGACCGTAGCCGATCACCTTTCCGGGTGCCCGCCGTTCCAGGTCCTCCAGCGCATTGCTTTCCCCATAGGCGAGCACCTTTCTCACGCCAGCCAGCACCGGTTCCTCCAGTGCCGCGTCTCCCCCGGGCCAGGT
>CAXTNS010000681.1:0-3846 GCA_964245465.1 uncultured Thermoanaerobaculia bacterium | reverse complement strand
GGAGTGTGCCGATGCTGATGCGCTGCAGAAGGTATGCAATGCCTTGGGTCCCTAAGACATCGAGGCGTTTCTGGCGCGTTGGCTGGAGCGTTTGCCGATGCCGTTGAGGAGCGAGGACCGTACGGCGGGCTACTCTTGGCATCTGTCGATCTGGCAGATGGAGGTCAGCCGAACTCAGGTCTTTGACCGGCCGGTACGGGGTCGGGAGTTTTTCGAGGAGGTGATGCGGGACAATCTGGACTTGGGACGTCCGGATCGAGTGCAATTGATCTTTGAGCGGCGCATCATGTCGCGCACACCCGGGAAATTCCGTACCCGTGTGATTCAGGACGGTGTGTTGCCGAGCCTGCACATCGAGTACAAAAGCTTTGATCTGAAACAATACTTCAAAGAGGGTCGTGCCCTGCGCACGGAAGGGACGTTTTGCGATCCTCGAGACTTCAACCTCAACAAAGGTCTGTCCAACTTCGGTGCTCTTCAACAGCTCGGACGTCAGATCAACCGGCGGCTTCTGGAAGTCGAGCAGGTGAGCCAGAACTGCGGGCTCTCTGCCGACGGCATTGAGCATGTGGTGCAGCCAACCGTTTAAGAAGACGGTCAAAAAGCTCCGGGGCTTCGCTTTGGCGATCCGCGCGTGATGGCCTTGATGCTGACCCTCAGTCTGTTCACTCACCTGATCCATGGGTTTCGCAACCAGGATCTGCGGCGAAACGTGACGAACCTCCTGGGGTTGAGCGCAGAAAGCTACACCGCCCAACAAGCCACCTCCAACCTGCGACGTCTTTGCCGTAAGGGTGCGTCGATGTCCTGGGACTCATCGCTACGTCGTAACGTCCTTCGGCTGGAGAGTGGCTCGGCTCTACGCTCGCTTGGAGGCACGGGTTTTCCGGCCCGCCTTGACAGCCCTGCAAGGGCGGGGCATCGCCGATCCGATGCCAAAGCCTTCACGGGCTCTTGCCAAAGTCGACCAGGAACTGGATGCACTGATCGTCGCGACATTTCCATCGATCAAGGAGAAGGCTGCATAGCGAAGAAAAGGTATCAAAAAAAGTGTCTCGTTGTCCACAAGTCGGGTCCATCAGACGGCTAGATGGCTTATTGTTAGTTGACGAACGAGCTGAGAACGCCATGCCTCCCAAGGGCCGGTCCGGGACCGGCCCCACCAAAGAAGGCGCCGTTACTGCCGCTTGCCGCAGACCGGGTTCACGCAGTGGTCGTGAGCGTCGGGGTTGTCGTAGTTCTCGTGGCAGTGGGTCAGCGACGCGTACTGCGTCCAGCAATCCAGGCCCTGGGTGGTGCAGGAGCGGCCGGGATGGAAGTTCGACGTACCGGAAAGCTGGAGGTCCGGCCTGCCGTCGCAGTTCGTGTCCACACCGAAGGGGGACGCGACGACGATGTCGCCATTGCCGGCATTGGGACACCAAGGCAGGCCGTTGACCGCGAGGGTGATCGTCTGAGAGATCGGCCCGACCGTCTGGCCCGTGTCCAGGCGGGTGAAGCGGAGGCAGACGTTGAGCTCGAGGGTGCCGTCGGCCACGCCGCAGCCACAGGACTGGTCCAGCTTCAGCTTCAGGGTCGTGATGGGCTGAAGACCGTTGGCGGCGGTACCGCTGCCGCAACCGCAGAGGCAGGAATCCACCCGCCACTGGGTGAGCACGCTTGTACCTGAGGCGCTAGGGCAGACGACCTGGATCGTGTTGGTGCCGACAAGCCTCAGGGCCCGTACGACCACGGGGATGGTAGCCGACCCCGCGGAGTTGAAGACCCCATCCGCCAAGCGCTCGACGATCGTGTCGGCGCTGCCCGCCACCCCTGCCGACGATGTCGTCAGCGGTACGCCTTTGAGATTCACTATGCCGGTGAAAGCAGGCGAGCCGGGGCAGAAGAAACCGGCCGGGATGGGATTGAAGGAAAAGTCCACCTGCGTCCCGCCCGCCTGGGACGTCTCGAACAGATCCACGCCTTTCTGAATGGTCGGCCAGGGTGGAGGGGCGGCCAGAGCAGGCAAGGAGAGCAGGGCACAGACGGACAGCAGGCACGAGGCGCGGGAAATCATTCTTGTACAGCTCATGACAGAGTTCCTCCTGTTCCGCGCGTCTCCTCATTTGGAGAGCGCGGCCGTTGAGGTCTCTGGGCGCCCAAAACCAGACGCATATTAGAATAATCTTAATCATAGAGTCAAGGAGTCCGGGCAGGCTCGAACCAGATCTCGACCTCGTACCCGTCGGGATCGGCCACGAAGGCATAGGGCTCGCCGGGGCAGAACTCGCCACGACTGAGAATCGTGCCGCCGGCCCGCTCCACCTCGCGCACGGCGAGGTCGATGTCCGCTGGGTCCACGAGCCGGAACCCGAAGTGCTTCAGGCTCCCGGTCTCCCCCACCGGCCCGGCCGTCTCCTCGAAGACGATCACGTCATGGCAGCCAGGCGTCTCCACCTGAAGGAAGCCCTCGCTCCGGTAGGTCTCGACGACGCCGAAGACCTCCCGGTAGAAGACGAGGGAGCAGTCGACGTCCTTCACCGCTAGGGCGATGTGGGTGAGGCCGTGGGTCTTGACCATAAAACCTCCCAAATAGCGCATCCTAAAGTATGAACGTCCCAACTGGCCAACTAAGCCTGGCCAAGGAGGTCCCAATGAGAAAGCTCCTTTTCTGTATGGCCTTTCTTCTCCTGATCTTCGGTGCTGCCGTCTCCCTGCAAGCCGCGGAGTGCCCGGCCGCGGTCCCGGTGACCCCAGCAGTGGCATCTCCGGAGGCTGGCGCTCCGGCCCCGGACCGGGAGGTGGGGATGGCCGACATCCTTTCGCTCAACCCTCTCAGCTCGGCCCAGGAGAAGCTGCCACCGCCGCCCAATTGCCAGTATCTCGCCTGCCAGTTGACGCCCACTGGCTGCGGCTGCGAGGGCTTCGTCTGCGATGGGAGATTCATCTGCGGGATACCCTGGCACTGACAGGCTCTCTGGTAGGGGCGGCCCTGCGTGGCCGCCCTGCCCTCAAGACGGCTCACGCCCAGCAGGTTCACGCTCTGGAGTTGGTCTGGATGATGGGGAGCAGCGAGGAGGCGGTGCGGCCCGCGCCCTCAGCACCTCCGCCGCCGGCGGCTCCGGCCCAGCCCTCGCGCCCCTCGCGGCGGGGGAGCCTGGGAGTTGATCAACGACGTCGAAGCCGCGCTGCCGAGCCTGCCGGAAGTCTTCGACCGCAAGGCCGTCATCCAGGCGCTCGGCTACAAGCCTGACCGCGGCTCCTTGTACCGGGTCCTCCAGGAGCTTGTTTCCAAGGGCGTCATCACCCAAGGACCCCGGGGCAGAAGGCCGGCTACTCGGTTGCGATCATCACGCTGGAGGCCTTGATGACCGCGTAGACCTCCTTGCCTTCCGCGAGACCAAGGGATTCCGCCGAGCTCCGGGTGATGACGGAAACGATCTCCGCCCCGCCGGGCAGCTCGATCGTCACCTCGTCGTTGACGACTCCCGTCTTGATCTGCTTGACCGTGCCTTTGAGGACGTTGCGTGCGCTGATGTTCATGGGTTGCCTCCCTCCTGAGCGATTGTAGCGGGATCAGGCTGCTAGCAATGGGGCCACCAACGCGAGCCCGTAGGGCGGGGGACTCATAGCCCAGGCCGTAAGCCCTGGGCGATCCTCCCGGGGCTCATCGACGTTGGGGGAACCGCCCCGCCCGGGAACGGCCCGCCGTCCCAATCCCCAGGTTCACACCCTGGGCTACGAGTCTCCCCGCCCTACGGGCTCAAGGCAAGGGAGCCCTACCGGAACCCCACCGCCATCGCGTCCTCCACCACCTCGATCCAGTCGCAGGGCCGGGGGCGGGTTTCGTGGCGGCGGAGGACGTAG
>CAXTNS010000680.1:0-3848 GCA_964245465.1 uncultured Thermoanaerobaculia bacterium | reverse complement strand
GGCGCAGGACGAATCCCCATGGCTGGAGGAGAGCGATGTGTCGTAGAGGAACCGGCGCCCGGTGACCACGCTCTGCGGCTCGGGGTTGTACAAGGGGACGCTCTCGATCTCCGCGCCCGAAACCGTGTTGATGATCGCGATCGAATTGTTGAAGCGGGTCAGCGTATAGATACGGTTCTTGTCCTCCTGGAGCACCAGGCCGGTGAGGCCGCCGCCGGACACCTGGATCTGGTCGGCGGTGCTCGGCGTGAACGTATTGTTCTCCAGGGCGGCGGTATCGAAGACGCCGATCTTGGAGGAGCCGAGCGTCGCGACGTACAGAGTCCTGCCGTCGCTCGTGACCGCCATCTGCTGGGGGATCGCGAGGCTCTTGTCGTTCTCGGCGTTCGGGATCGCGTCGCAGCAGGCGGCGTAGTTGATGTGTTTGTTGAGATGGCGCGAAGCGACGCTGCCACCCGGGCCGAGGACGGTGATCCGGCTCTGGTGGAGGTTGCCGCGAATGCTGTGGCCGGCGAAGGTGCCGGGCCCTTCGAAACGTTTTTCGTTCCCCGCCTCGGTGTTCGAGACGTAGACCTTCCCATTCACCGGGTTCACCACCATGTTGAAGAGGATGGTGCCGACACCCCGGTAGAACCCGGAGTTTCCGCCGAGCTGGGCCGGCGGATTGGCGTTCGCGTTGATGACGAAGACGTCCTTGTCGGGCAGGGAGAAGCGGACTTTGCTATCCCAGACCCGGTTGAGCTCATCGACCCAGTGGGTGCCGTTGAACTTGACGATGAGCCCCACCTCCGGCCGCGGGTTGCCGGCGGCGTCGGTGTCGGGCCCGGGCAATCCTCCCGCTGCGACTCCGCCATCCGGAACCAGGAAGTCGGGAATGGTCGTGGTGCGGTTTCCGGAATGGAACGCCGCCGCGTAGACCTTGCTCCCGTCCGGGCTCACCGCCAGGGCGCGCGGAGTGTCGCTGAACAGGGTGAGGATGGTGAGCGGCGTTCCCGTGAGCGTGGTGCCGAGGTTGTTCGCGTCGAACACCCAGACGTCCGCCCGGCCCACGCCGGGAGTGGTGAGCTGGGGATCGTAAGGAACG
Organism: uncultured Thermoanaerobaculia bacterium; assembly: GCA_964245465.1. Lineage (GTDB taxonomy): Bacteria > Acidobacteriota > Thermoanaerobaculia > Multivoradales > UBA5704 > DATARR01. The sequence goes on along the minus strand of CAXTNS010000680.1, from coordinate 2,764 downwards.
TTCTGGCCGCGGTGGGCGGTGGTGATGAAGGCGCGGTTCTTCCCCGGACCTCCGAAGACGACATCGCGCGGCTCATCGCCCACGAGCAGGGTGCGCACGACGCGGCCGCTGTGCCCGCCCTGGGTCATCTCGACCACGCTGACGCTGTCGGAGAGATGGTTGACGACCCAGATCTCGTCGTCGTTGCGCGCCGCCACGGCCACCGGCTCGAGACCGACGGGGATGGAGACGCGATGCTCCAGGCCGTTGTTCTGGACGCGGAAGACTTCGAGACGGTTGTCCGGTGTATTGGCCGCGAAGAGGAACTTCCCACTCGGTGACAGCGCCAGAGGGCGGACCTGGCCGCTCTCGAAGAGCGTGAAGCGTCCTCCGGCCCGCTTGAGATCGGGTGGGCGGACCCCGGTCCCCGCGGCCCCCGAGGGCACCGCGGCGACAAGACAGGCGAGGATAAAGAACAGCGCCATCCGAGGCGAGACAGAACGGCGTGCAAGGTACGGCATAGCCATGGAACCTCCTCCAGGCGTCGTATCCGCTGCACTCTTGGACCCTCAGGGGAAGGGAAATCCTCTCCGGGGAATCAAAGAGCAACGAATTGTCCAAATGCTTTAACGCCTGGAATGCTGGATTCCCCTCACCCGGCCGGCTGGAATCCTGTCGGGGACCCAAAAGAGGGTGACAGGTTCAACACACGAACGTCGCATCTCCTGGGTAGAGGGCAAAAACCTCGCAGTGCTTGCCAACCCATAGGAGAGCGCCATGATTCGTTTACGATCCGCCTTGGCCTGTATCTATGTCTTTGCTCTGTTTGCCATCGCAGCGCCGATGGCGGCACAGACTCCGCCACCCGACTGGCAACTCATCGACATCCCCGCCGATAGCGGTACGGGCGGCACGACCACGCAATCGGAGAACCCTCCGGTCGTCACCGAGCACGTCTACCTCCTTCATAACGAAGCCGGCATCAACGCGTCGCCGCTTCCGGAGATCATCAAGGAGGACCTCCTCCCGCCCCAGGACCCGAACGGCGGCGTCGTCTCCATCGAGGAGGAAGGCGGAGAAGCGTTCTACATTGTCAGCCAGGAGATCGTCGAGGGGATCGTCGCCTCGGAGAATGCCGGCGTGCTGACTCCGGAGATCGATGCGATCTCCGAACCGCTCGATGAAGAGACCTCCTCCTCCTACGCCTACTCCTCCGCGGTCATCGGCAACTCGATCTTCGGCGGCAGTTGCGCCACCAAGCAGCAGACCATCCACAGGGTCATCAACCTTACGGACAAGACCTACACCAAAAACTTCCCCGACCTTGGCAACGGCTTCTCGGGCAGCATCTCCTTGACCGGCCAGATCACGGGCACGGTGACCGCCGACCTCACGCTCGACATCAAGCGCCGGAACACGCTCGGCAAGTGCGTGCCGTACAGCGTAAGATTCAAGAGCCTCCACGCCTTCGGCAACGCGACGTCGAGCGGCGGCATCACCCTCACCGGGACGCTCAACTACTCGGACAGCTTCGGGCCGTGGCCGATCGCCAATCCCGAGCTGTTCGATTACTGGACCGTCATTTGGTACATCCCGGTAAGGATCGTGGGCACCCTGCCGATTACCGCCGGTCTCGGCGTGACCGGCAATGTCACCGGGACGATCAACTACAACGGGAACCACGTCGCCACCGGCAACTTCGACTACAACTGCACGCTGAGCGACTGCACCGGCACCCACAGCTTCAACAACAGTCCGGACAACCTCGACCAGCAGATCACCGGCGGGATCACCGGCCACATCAAGCCGGACGCCTGGGTGGACGCCTCCTTCCGTGTCTCTCTCTATAGCTCCGGGTTCGCCAACGCACAGGTAGGAGTACGGGGGCACCTCCTGGGAGACCTGTGGGGCTTTGACGGCAACAACTGTGGCGACGCGGACGGCGCGGATGGCAACGAAACGGTGAGAGCTCTCACCTTCGACCTGGACCGCCGGATCGACATCCTTGGCAAGGCGGAGGTCTTCGGCGACAACGTCTGGGACCACACCATCAGCAACGGAGAGGTCAAGCACGTCGGCTTCTACGACCTGATCAATTCGTCCGCGATGCGACCCCAGCTCCAGGGCCCGGCGTCCCTCGATAAAAGAGACCCCGGCGAGTACAAGGTGAGAATGCGCCCGTGCTGGCCCTACACCGAGCCGGTCAAATACCGGCTCAACTGGGGCGACGGCAGCGCGGTGCAGGAGCTGCAAGGCGCCCCCGCTACGGAGGTGACGGCCAGCCACACCTGGGATACGGCCGGCAACAAGACGGTCACCGCCAACTCTTGGAAAGACGACCACGGCCGGTCGCTGGATCAGACCACCTCGCGCACCATCGAGGTCAAGGAGCCGACCCCGCTGGACGTCACCGTCACGCCAAGCCCGGTGTCGGCGACTTATGGGACCACCATCACCTGGACCGCCGCCGCGACGGGTGGCCACCCGGCGTCCACGCAGTATGCGCTCTTCCGCCGCCCTGTCGGGGCGACGGCCTGGACCCCGCCCGTCACCGCTCCGGCTTGGCAGACCAGCAACACTCTGACCTGGATGCCGAGCTCGGCTGAAACCGGCGTCTGGGAAATCATCGTCTGGGTCAAAGACCGCAACACGGCCGCCGATGCCAACGGCTACGGTTACGCCGACTACGTCCACGCCGGCAACGTCCAGGTCGTAGCCCCCCTCACCGTCACGTGCAGCGCTCCGAGCCCGGCGACGGTAATCTATGGCAACCCGGTCACCTGGA
>CAXTNS010000679.1:0-3855 GCA_964245465.1 uncultured Thermoanaerobaculia bacterium | reverse complement strand
GGGAGAGGGAATGATGGCGGCAGCGTCTGCAGCGGCCTCATCCCAGGCCTTGACCGTAGTCGGCGATCCTGCCGTCGCCATGTCGGCGGCGACACAGCCGGCGTATTTGGCGTTGATCTGATCCGGGCTCATCCCAGCAGCCACGTCGGAGGCGACCTGGTTGCGCGTCACCGTACAGGGCTGAGCCGAGCCCGGAGCGGGGTTGGAGAGTTGAGCCGCCACAGCCAGGGCGGCCCCAAGAAGGATCATTCCTCGTCGCATAGTGGACCTCCTTGTGAGGTACTGGACCTCAATCCGCTGATTAGCCGAGGATGCCCACCACGTCCTTCCGGAATTTGCGCGCGGGCACGGTTGGAGATCCGAACGGCAGGAAAAGGGTACGAGCTTATTTTTTATTTGTCAATACTCTAAATATCTATGTCGAAACGCTGGGCACGAGAGCGGGCGCCGCGGGCGCCAGGCGGAAGGCTTCCGCCATGAGCTCATAGGAGCGCAACCGGTACTGGTGGCTGTACATGGTGGTGGCCACCATCACCTCGTCCGCGCCGGTCTCTTCGATGAGGGCTTCGATCCTGCGGCGGACGGTTTCCGGGCTGCCAATGAAGTGGAGCCCGCGGTTGTCCCTCACGAATTCCCGTTCGAACGGCGTGTAGGGGTAGGCCATGGCCTCTTCCGGGCTCGGCAGGGGACCCAGCCGGCCCGTCCGCAGCCGCAGCCAGGTGAGGTCCAGGGTCCAGGCCAGGTAGTCCGCCTTCTCGTCCGTCTCGGCGCAGACCACGGAGACGCCCAGGATGACGTGCGGCCGGTCCCGGCGGCGTCGGGCTGAAGTGCCGGGCGAAGCTGTAGCCCACGCCCAGGGAGCCGGCGAGCCGGGCGGTGGCGCCGCTGGAGGCCAGCAGCCAGATGGGCGGCAGCTCCACGTCGTTCGGAATGACGCGGACCGTCCGGAAGGGATGGTCCTCCGGGAAGCTGCCCCGGGAGAGCGACAGCAGCTCGGCGATCTGAGCGGGGAACTGCTCCGCGTCGAAAGGCCGCATCGCCTGCGAGGTGGCCGGGTCGCTGCCCGGGGCGCGGCCCAGTCCCAGATCGATCCGCCCGGGGTGCAGGGCCTCGAGAGTATGGAAGGCCTCGGCGATCCGCAGCGGCGCGTGGTTGGGGAGCATGATGCCGCCGGAGCCGACGCGGATGCGCGGTGTGGCCGATGCCACGTGCTCGATCAGGATCTCGGGGGCCGAGCTGGCGACGCTGGGGAGGCCGTGATGCTCGGCCAGCCAGTAGCGCGTGTAGCCGAGCCGGTCCGCGAGGCGGGCCAGGTCGACCGTGTTGCGGAAGGCCTGGGACGGCGTGGAGCCGGAAGCAATGGGGGCCAGGTCGAGCACGGAGAGAGGGAATGCCATGGTGTAAATCCTCCTGGGCGATGATAGAGGAGGGGGGACCGATGCGATATCGCCTGGCCATCTTCGACTTCGACGGGACCCTGGCCGACTCCTTCTCCTGGTTCCTCGGCGTGGTGAACGTGTTGGCGGACGAGCACGGGTTCCGGCGCGTCGAGGAGCACGAGGTGGAAACGTTGCGCGGCCAGGGAGCCCGGCAGATCGTGGCGCATTTAAGAATCCCTGCGTGGAAGATGCCCCGAGTGGGCCGCCGGATGCGGCAGCACATGGCCCGGGACATCGAACACATTTCCCTCTTCCCAGGTGTGGACCGGCTCCTGCGGGAACTGGCCGGCCGCGGGGTCCGCCTCGCGATCGTCACCTCCAATGCGATCGACAACGTCCGCCAGGTCCTCGGCCCGGACGTCGCGGCGTTGATCCACCACTACGAATGCGGCGCCTCCATGTTCGGCAAGCGGGCGAAGCTCCGGGCGGTCCTGCGGAGCAGCGGGGTCCCCGCGGCCGAGGCCCTCTGCATCGGCGACGAGGTCCGGGACCTGGAGGCGGCCCATGCGGAGGGGATCGCCTTCGGGGCCGTGGCCTGGGGCTATACGAGCCCGGAGGCGCTCCGGGCCCACGCTCCCGAAGAGATGTTTGAGAGCGTGGAAGAGATCTTGTCTCCTTTTCATTCCGAGCGCGCAAGCCTACTGTGGTGACGATTATCGAGGAAATCCGGAGTGCGACGTCAGCCTGTTCAGCTTCGGACTGATCAAGACGGTCCCGCCAGCGCCCCTCGTTCCCCCTGCTCGCCTGCTGGCACGCCGGTTGAAGAGTGACGGGAAGGGGATCGAGGAGCGCGCCGCCCTGGCACGGAAGGCGATCGAGAGGGTAGAGGATGCCGAAGCAGTACAGCATGGGAGGACGAGTGGGGCCCGCGGGAGGGAGCGGGGCTCCCGTGCCGCGATCCCTGCGCGAACGCTTCGGCGCCTTGCGCAACCTGCCGCCGTTCCTGAAGCTGATCTGGCAGACCAGCGCCAGCCTCACCGCGTCCAACCTGGGCCTGCGTCTCGTCCGCGCCCTGCTGCCCGTCGCCACTCTCTACGTGGGCAAGCTGATCATCGACGAGGTGGTCCGGCTGGCCCAGTTCCCGGACAACCCGGTGAGCCCGCGGGACTGGCTCGCGAGCGGTCTCCTGACCCATCTGGGCTGGCTCCTCGCCGCCGAGTTCAGCCTGGCCGTGCTGTCCGACGTGCTGGGGCGCGTGGTCTCGCTGCTCGATTCCCTCCTGTCGGAGAAGTTCACCAACGTCACCAGCGTGCGCCTGATGGAGCACGCGGCCACGCTCGACCTCGAGGACTTCGAGGACGCCGACCTCCAGGACCGGCTCGACCGCGCCCGCCGGCAGACCATGGGCCGGATGACTCTGATGAGCCAGCTCTTCGATCAGGCTCAGGACATGGTGACCATCGCCAGCTTCGCCACCGGGCTGGCGGTCTATGCTCCCTGGCTGATCGTCCTGCTCCTCCTGGCGCTGGTGCCGGCGTTCCTCGGCGAGGCGCACTTCAACGCCCAGAGCTACTCGCTGAGCTACGCCCGGACGCCCGAGCGGCGCGAGCTCGACTACGTGCGCCAGACCGGCGCCAGCGTCGAGACGGCCAAGGAAGTGAAGATTTTCGGCCTGAACGCCTTCCTGATCGATCGCTACCGCACGCTGTCCGAGGCCTTCTACCAGGAGAACCGGCGCCTCGCGACCCACCGCGCCGGCTGGGGCGGCGTGCTCACCGCCGTCGGCACCGTGGGCTATTACGTGGCCTACGCCTTCATCGCCTGGCGCACCCTGCGGGGCGAGTTCAGCATCGGCGACCTCACCTTCCTGGCCGGCTCCTTCCGCCGCCTGAGGAACCTGCTCGAAGGCCTGCTGATCCGCTTCTCCCAAGTGGCGGGGCAGGCGCTCTACCTGGACGACCTCTTCTCCTTCTTCGAGATCGAGCCCGAGATCGTCTCGCCGCCGGACCCGCGGTCGTTCCCGGTGCCCATCCGCCACGGTTTCACTTTCGAGGACGTGGGCTTCCGCTATCCCGGCGCCGAGCGCTGGGCCGTGCGCAACCTGAGCTTCCACCTGCGCGCGGGCGAGGTGCTGGCCCTGGTGGGGGAGAACGGCGCGGGCAAGACGACCCTGGTGAAGCTGCTGGCGCGCCTCTACGATCCGGACGAGGGGCGCATCCTGCTCGACGGTTTCGACCTCCGCGAGTACGACCTGGAAGAGCTGCGCGCCAACATCGGCGTCATCTTCCAGGACTTCGTGCGCTACCACATGACCGCCGCCGAAAACATCGCGGTGGGGCGCATCGAGGCCCGCGGCGACCGCGCCCGCATCGTGGAGGCCGCCGAGCGCAGCCGGGCCGACGAGTTGATCGCGAAGCTGCCCCAGGGCTATGTGCAGGTGATCAACGGCGGCGGCGGTCGTGACCTCTACGACTTC
>CAXTNS010000678.1:3533-3857 GCA_964245465.1 uncultured Thermoanaerobaculia bacterium | reverse complement strand
AACCCGCATCCCCCGGATACCGCCCCATCGCGTACCGCAGCAAAGACGAGGCGGAATTGGGATCGTTCAGAATCCGCAACGTCTTCACCGCCTCCCCGTAGGCGGCGGGCGTGGAATTGGCCTCCACCATCCGCTGGAGCAGGGGCCCCACCTCGCCGCCGCGGCCGGCCAGGGCGTAGAGGATGGCGAGGCTCGAATACCCGCGGACGTTGTCGGGGAAGAGCTCGATCTCCCTGCGGAAGGCGGCCTCCGCGCCCACGGCGTCGCCTTGGTCGGCCAGGACCTTGCCGCGGATCAGGTAGAGCCCACGGATCAGGTCCGGGT
>CAXTNS010000678.1:0-3523 GCA_964245465.1 uncultured Thermoanaerobaculia bacterium | reverse complement strand
TTGTAGGCCTCTTCGGCCTGCCGGATCGTCTCCAGGGCCTGCGTATCGTCCTTGCGCTCGTGCATCACCTCGGCGAGGACGATCATGGGGCCGACCCGCAGGCTCTGGTCCTCCATGGCGGCCCGGGCCTCGCGCTCGGCCACGTCGAGCTGGTCGCGCTGGAGAGCGATCTGGGCCAGGACTCCGTGAGCGAACGAGGGATGGGTGGCCACCGCCATCTTCGCGTGGGTCGCCGCCTCGTCCAGTTGGCCGAGGTTGAGGTAGAGGGAGGCCGCCGCCACCGCGACCTGAGGCGAGCCGTTCGACACCTTGAGCCCTTCCTTGTAGGCGGCCAGCGCCTCCTCGGTCCGGTTCATGCGCTCCAGCGTGCGGCCCAGGAACTCCCAGGCGTCCACCATCTTGGGGTTGGCGGCGATCACCCGACGGAAGGCGGCCTCGGCGGCCGGGTAGTCCTTGGCGCCGTTCAGGCGGAAACCTTCTCTCAGGTCCCCGAGCGAGCCGATCTTGCTGCGCGGCGCGGGCAGGGGACCTTCAGTGGTCCCCACGCCCGAGCCGATGTAGCCGAGGGCGCTCATGGCCTGGCGGGTCTCCTCGTCCACGGCCGAGGGGGGCACGAGCTGGCGGTCGAAGCCCTCCAGATCCTTCTTCATGGCAGCGTAAGCCCGGCGCTCCTGGGTGAGGACGTTGCTCGTCTCCTTGGGGTCTTTCGCCAGGTCGTACAGCTCGGGCTCGGGGCTGTCGATGTAATGGTTTTTCTCGTCGATCAGCGAGAACAGCTCGCTCCAGCCGAAGTGCAGGCGGGGATAGAAAGTTTCGGAGTAGATCCACCGCGCCGGCACGTTCTCGGCCAGGAGCGAGACGCCGGGCATGGCCTTGGGCACGTCCATGCCCAGCAGGCCGAGCACGGTGGGCGCCACGTCGACCAGCTCGACAGGCCGGCCCGTGGTGCCGCCGGCCTTCTGCGCCTCGGGCAGCTTGACGAGCAAAGGCACGTGGATGGCCTCGTTGTAAAGGAGAACGCCGTGCTCGTCTTCGCCATGATCGCCGAGGCCCTCACCGTGGTCCGAGAGGACGACGATCAGCGCCTTGTCGTACACGTCCAGGCGCTTCAGATCGGCGATCAGGTCGCCCACGATCTGGTCCGCCGAGGCGATCTCGCCGTCGTACTTGGAGGCGTATTTCGAAGCGAACGGCTCGGGCGGCGCGTACGGCGTGTGAGGCTCGTAAATGTGGAAGAAGAAGAAGAACGGCTTGTCCTTGACCGACTCCAGCCACGGTTTGGCAATGTTAAGAGTTTCGCTGCCCGGCCTCTGAAGCCCGCCCAGGCCCGTGGTCGAGACGAACTCGATGCCGTCCTCATAGAAGTCGAAGCCGGTCTTCAATCCCATCTTTCCCTGGAGGACGTAGGCCGAGACGGCGCCGCCCGTGGCATAGCCCGCCTTCTTGAGGATCTCCGGCAGATAGGGCAGCTCGCCCTTCTCGATCTTCGCCGGGTCGAGCCGGTAGCCCACGTTGTCGCGCACGCCGTGCCGTGCGGGCAGCACCCCGGTCAGCAGCGAGGAATGGGAGGGAAACGTGAGCGGAGTCACCGAGTAGGCCCGCTCGTAGAGGATGCCCTCCCGTCTCAACGCGTCGAGCGCGGGCGTCTCCACCCCCTTGTAACCGTAGGCCGGCAGGTGGTCCGCCCGCAACGTATCGATCGAGATCAGGACGACGGGCGTTCCCTTGGGCACCTTCGCCGTCCCGCCGCCGCCACCCCGGTTGCAGGCAGTGAGGGCGAGGAGGGAAGCAACTGTGATCAGAATCCTTTTCATGGTCTTCCCTGTCTCAATCTCTTTCCTGCTTCAAAAAGGCCCGGGCCTTTTCCACGTCCGGGCCGTAGCGCTCCCGGGGCGCGCCGGCGGCGAAGCGTTCCAGGGCCTTGCGGGCCTGGTCCATGCGGCCCTGCTCGGCGGCCTGGGTGCCGAGGTTCCACAGAGCGTCCCAGAGATCCGGCTTCAAGTCCACCGCCTTCTGCCAAGCGTCCAGGGCCTCGCCCTTCCTGCCCAATTGAAACAGGGCCACGCCGAGATTGTTCCACGCGAACGGCAGCCGGCCATTGAGCTCGAGGGCCTTGCGCGAGCGGTCCCGGGCCTGCTCCCAATGGCTCAGGCGCAGCTCCACGAGGCCGCTCTGTTCCCAGGCTTTGGGATTGTCGGGGTCCTCCTTGAGCACCCGCTGGAAGGTCTCGAAGGCCTCCTTCTGCCGGCCCGCTTCCGAGAGGGCGAGGCCGTAGGCGTTGAGCGACTGCGGGTCTCCGGCGTCGGCCAGCGGCCTGAGGATGCCCACGGCCTCGCCCGCCTGGCCCACCTCCGAGAGGGTGAGACCGAGTTGGCGCAGCAGGGCGTCCGAGACGGCGCCCCTCTTGCGCGCCTCGAGCATCACGTCCAAGGCCTCCCGGGTCTTCCCCGCCTGGAGCAGCGACTGGGCCAGCAGCGAGTGGCCGAGCGGCATCGAGGGGCGGCCCGCCACGATCTCGCGCCCCAGGTGGATGGACTCCTCCACCCTCCCCCGCATGTAGAGGTCGATCACCTCGTGGATCTGGTTGTCCAGGGCGATCAGCCGCTTGGGATCGTCCTCCGGCCCGTAGCTCTCCTTGGGAGCGGCCGAGCCGGAGAGATAGCCGAGGCTCTGGAGGCGCCTCTCTTCCTCCGGCTTCAAGGTCCCCCGCGCCGGCGGCCAAGCTGACTCCTCGGGGAGGGCGGCGAACACGCCCCGCGCCGCCGTCCGCTCCTCGTCGAACCGGTTGTCCTTCTCCCCCGGATCCTTGGGCAGGTCGTAGACCTCGGGCAAGGGCAGGGCGATGAACTTCCTGCCATTGCGCAGGAGGCCCCGCAGCGGCGCCCATCCCCGGTTCAGCGTGGTCGAGAGCGATTCGAAGTAGGAGTCCGAATCGCCAGCCACGGGCGGCGCCAGGAGAGACCTCCCCGGCTGGCGTTGCCCTGGCGGAGCCCCTACCCTCGCGGCCTGGAGCACGGTGGGAAAGACGTCCACGTGCCGGGCCGGCCGGGCGTCCCGCCCCACCGTCACGCCCCGGCCCCAGATCACCAGCGGCACCTTGAGCGTGGCCTCGTAGGCGAACAGGCCGTGCGTCTGCTCGCCGTGCTCGCCCAGCGCCTCGCCATGGTCGCCTGTCACCACCACCAGGGCCGGTTTCTCCTTGCCGTCCAGGAACGGTCCGAGGAGCGGCGCCAGGAACGAGTCCGCGGCCGCCACCTCGCCGAGATAGGGATTGTCCTTGAACCGCGACGCGAACGGCTCCGGCGGCTCATACGAGGCATGGGGATCGTAGAGATGGACCCACAGGAACCGGGGCTTCCCCTTCTGCTTCTGCCACCAGGCATTGGCGAGGCGCACCACCTCATCGCCCCGCCGCTCGGCGATGACGAACTCCTCCTCGTTCGCCCCCTTGGGATAGCGGTCGTCATAGACGTCGAACCCGCGGTCGAGCCCGAACTGCGAGTCGAGCGGGAAGGCGCCCACG
>CAXTNS010000677.1:0-3859 GCA_964245465.1 uncultured Thermoanaerobaculia bacterium | reverse complement strand
ATCTAGGGGTAGCCCAGCAGCAGCTCAAACAGCTCGACCAGCCGGTCGCCACGCTCCAGGGAGCCAGCGCGCCTCAGCCCGCTCTGATCCCATATCAGATCGGCGTCGCCTACTACCTCAAGGGGAACTGGGACGCCGCCGTCGAGCAGCTCGACCGCGCCATCAGCATGGATTCCGGGCTCGCCTATGCCTACTACTACCGCGGCCGCGCCCAGGACAAGAAGGGCCGCAAGGACCTCCTGGTCAACGACATGAGCCGCTTCCTGGCCCTGGCCCCCAACGCTCCCGAGGCCCCGCAGGCGAAGGCGATCCTGAACTCGGTGAAGCGGTAGCCGTTTCAGGTCGGAAGGACGTTGATTCCGTAGGCGCGAAACGCTGGATCTCTGGTGACGATCGTCAGGCCTTCGAGCTGAGCCTGGGCGATCAGCATACGATCGAAGGGATCTTCGTGATGGCGAGGCAAGCTGGCGGCGGCCAGCGAGTGCCGCGCCGTCATGGGCAGCTCAAGGAAATCATTCTCCCCGATTTCCTCCATCAGGTCGGCACCGTCGAGATCCAACTTCCCGCGAGCAGCCTTGATGAAAGCTTCCAGACGGTAGCTGCACTGACATGGACGGTCGACGCAGGATCGGTCACCGCCTGTCTGGCTTCAGCGCTGAGCTTTGGATCTTCGGCAAGCCACCAGAGAAAGGCATGGCTGTCCAGGAGGAGCTTCACTCTCGCTCCCCATGGAACGCGGCCAGGATTTCATCGGGAAGAGGATCGTCGAAATCAGGGCTGATACGGATACGACCTTTGAGCCGCCCAGGCCTGCGGGGCTCGGCGGCCACTCGTACCAGCTTCGCGACAGGCCGGCCGCTCTTCGCGATGATGACCTCTTCTCCCTGAGCGACACGTTCGAGAAGACGGGAGAAGTGGGTCTTGGCTTCGTGGACGTTGAAGGTTCCCATGACGCCTCTTGGACTAAGTTAGTCTACTTCTTGAGCCCTGGTATGTCGAGCCGCTCGGAAGTTTGCCTGCCGGGAGAGATGACTGGAGCCTGACTCCTGTTATAGTTATCTCTAACCTGCGCACGGACGCGCAGAGGGAGGTCCTGATGCCGTGTAAAACTAGCCCTGTGTCCTTTCTCCTCCGGGTCATGGCCGTAGTCGTGGTGCTCCTCGGCCTTGCCCAAGCGACTCACGCCCAGGCCAGTAATCCTCCATCTCAAGAGGTGCCATCTCTCGGCGAATTCCTGCAAAGTCTTGCGCCTGCTGGTGAATTCGGCACTCCAAGTCCGGCAAAAGACGGACTTGGAACCCCTGCCCCGATCCACGTTGTCATGTGTGGTCGCGTATCTCACGAGTGCAATCCCGGCGAGATATGCGTCCCGTGCGGATCGGAGGGTTTCTGCGCGGGGCCGGGAACGACGTGCTGCAACGGATTCCTCTGCTATCCCCCGAAGCACTGCATTGTGACTCAGTTCAGCGCCTACTGCGGATAGCCTGATCGATCCTGCCTTTGGCACCCTCTGTAGAAGCCCTGGTCCGGGACTTCCCCCTGCCAGGGCTCAAAACGCGTTCCCAAACCCCACGTATACCCTGTAGCTCGCCTCCCCGGACCGCCTATTGAACGGATAGGCGGCATCCAGCCGGAGGAGGCCTATCGGGGTGCGTGCCCGCAGGCCCAGGCCCAGGGACTTCGCGAGGTCGAAGTCCGCGTCCTCCGGCCGGGCCCAGACCTGGCCGGCGTCGAAGAAGACGAGGCCGGTGAGGTCCCAAGGAAGGGGAACACGGATTTCCTCGTTGAGGATGAACAGCGCGTTTCCCCCGGCGGGCCGGTTGATGATGTCTCCCAGGATCTCGCGCGGACCCAGGCTGTCCATTTCGTAGCCCCGCACCGAGTAGGGGCCGCCGGCAAAAAATCGCTCGCTCTCAATGATCTCCTGGCCGGCGAAGGGATGGGCCAGACCCAGGCGAAGGGACTGGGCCCAGGTCCACGGCCGGCCGGCGAGCGAGAGGTTCCGGAAGGACGACGCCTGGGTGAACAGGCGGAGGAACTGGAAGTCGCTCCCCAGGAACGTGCCGCTCCCCGAGAGGTCGAGGCTCGCGAAGAGGCCCCGGTTGGAGTCGATGGGATCGTCGCGCGTATCCCGCAGGAGTTGGACGCCCACGTAGGGCAGGCGGGTCTCCGATTCGAAGGGATCGAAGGGATCGGGATCGGTCTCGAAAACGTGGGTCGTCCGGTGCCGGGCGTAGACGCGCGCCGTGTCGGACCGGCCGATGGCACGGCTCGCCTGGAGGGCCAGCTCGCGGGTGTCCTCGGTCACGTTCTCTTCCGGGGGAGAGATCTCCCGCCGCTGCTGGGCGTAGCTCTCGAGCGAGATGCCGGTGCCGAGGATTTCGCCGGTCCGCAGGTAGACCCGGCCGCTCCGGTCGTCTTCCTGGTAGAGCCCGCGCAGGCCGAAGGTGAGGGCCCGGCCGAGGAAGTTCTGGTCCACGAAATCGAGCACGGCGCCCGTGCCTTGCTCGCTCTCCCAACGCACGCCGTAGCCCAGGCGGAAGCGGGGCTGCTCGGCGATCGAGAAGGTGACGCGCGCCTCGGTCTCCTGCCCGTCGCCTGGGGTCCCCTCTTTCTCCACTTGCGCGTCCACGCGGGAGAAGACGCCCGTGCGGAACAGGCGGCTCCGGGCGGCCTCGACGTCCGCCTGTTCAAAGGGCTCCCCCACGTCGAGCCCCGCCTCGCGCAGCAGTGGCGCGGACCGGGACCAGCGCCCGCCTTCGACGTCCACCCCGGCCAAGCGGTACCGGGGACCCGTCGTCACGGTGTAGACCACCGCGGTCTCCCTCGGCTGGCCGGGCACGGGGCTCTCGGAGTGGCGCGCCGAGGCGTCGGCGAAGCCCCTCTTCCGGAGGTCGGTCTCGATCTCCCGCGTCCCCTGGGCGATGCGGTCCAGCCGGAGGGGATCGCCCGGCCGCAGCTTGACGAGACCGAGCAGGCGCTCCCGTTCCTCGCCCTCGACGCCTTCGATCCCGATCCGCGCCAGGGTCTGCCGCGGCCCCGGATCGACGCCCACGACCAGCCGGGAGCCGTCCCCCTTGACGAAACGGGTGGCGATCCTCGCTTCGGGATAGCCCAGGGCGCGCAACTGGCCGAGCAGGCGCCGGTCGGCGTCGGCCCCGCCCGCGGCCAGTTCGGCGCGGGACAGGGTTCCGGGGAAGGCGGCGGCCACGAGGCTCTCCTCCTCGGGACCGAGACCCGCGATCCTCAGCTCTTCCAGAGATCGCCGGCGGCCGGCCTCGGAGCGGACCGTCACCGTGCGCGGACCGTCCGGGTCCTCTGGGTGCTTACGCTCGACTTCGATCTCGATTTTGGGATCGACATGGCCCCTGCTGCGGAAGGCGCGCACGGCCTCCTTCTTCATCTCTTCGATCGAGATGGGCTCGTAGAAGCTCGTCCGGTAGAGCTCCGTGATCTCCGGCCGCAACGCCCGGGGCGGGCGGTCTCCCTCGAAGAGGAAGGCGACCCTGGGACCGGGCTCGACGGTGACGGCCAGGTCCACCCAGCCGGGCCGGGGCGTGGAGGATTTCACGGTGATCCGCGGATCGGGATAGCCCTTGTGGCGCAGGAGATCGGCCACGTCCAGCTCGGCGCCGAACTCCACGCCCTCGGGCACCGGCCGCTTCTTTTCCAGGCGGATGGCGCGGCGGATCTGGCGCTTGCTGACACCCCCCTTGGGAGTCGAGACGTCGATGCGGCGCAGGCGCGGCCCGGTCTCCCGCCGCCTTTCGACATCCCCGCCACCCCCGCCAAAATCGAGCACCTGCTGAAGGCTCCCGCCCTCGCGGCCCTCGTCGTTGGTGACGCCCTCGGCCCGGCA
>CAXTNS010000676.1:0-3865 GCA_964245465.1 uncultured Thermoanaerobaculia bacterium | reverse complement strand
CCTCCCCCGCCCCTTCCGTGGCGAGTTGGCGCCGGTACCCGGTCGCCTCTTCCGGCGGGTTCGCCACGATGAGCGACTTCTTTTCCAACTCCACCATGTACTTGGCGACCTCTTCACGGAAGACGCGATCCTGCTCGCGGGTCCGGATGGCTTCGGCGACCTCGGAGAACGGCGGGACGCGCGACTCGCGGCGCTCGATCACCTGGGCCAGGTGCAAACCGCCCCGCGCCTCCACGGGATCGGAGACGCCACCCTTGGGCAGCTTCCAGACAGCCGTCTCCAGGTTCTTGTCGAGATCGCCGGGCGAGACCCAGCCGAGCTCGATGACGTTGCTCGTGGCGCCGCGGGCGGCGTAGTCCTTGACGGCGTCGGCGAGCGCGGTGCCGGCGGCGGCCACCTGGACGCGGATCTCGGCCGCGATGCGGGCGCGCTCCTCGGCCGGCGCCCCGCCCTCGTCGAGCACCACCACCTCGCGGAGCTGGACCTGCTCGGGCTGGCGGAACTGCTCCAGGTTCTTGCGGTAGTAGCGGCGCAGGTCCTCCTCGTCCACGTTGACGCGGCTCTGCACCTCGCGGCCCCGCACCTCCTGCACCCGCAGCGTGTTGCGGAGCTGGGCCCGGAGCTGCTGCTCGGTCATGCCCGACTGCGCCAGGGCCGCCTGGAACTCCTGGGCGGTCTTGATGTTGTAGCCCTCCTTGAGGCGGCCGATGGCGGCGTCCACCTGGGCTTCGTTGATCTCGACGCCGAGCTGGTCCGCCCGCGACTCCAGGAGCAGCTCCTGGAACATGTTCGCGTATACGACCTCACCGACCTGGGCCAGGAGGCGTTGGCGCTCTTCCGCATCCTCCTCGCGGCGCAGGATCTCGCGCGCCATTTCCTGGCGGCGCTCCTGGTAGTCGTAGAGGGTCGCGATACGGTCGTTGACCCGCAGGACCACGCGGTTGATCACCTCGGCGTGGAGGGCCGGAGCGAGGGTCAGGAAAAGCGTCAAGCTAGCGAGTATTTTTCGATGTCTGCGCATTGGATTCCTTGTAGGAGCCTTCATACCCGAAGGGTAGATTCCGCTCATAAATCGCGACATTGTAACGGCTTCTGGCATCCTGAACCAACGAACGGAGGAGCCGGTCGGCCCGCTCCCGGCGCAGCCGGCCGAGGATCTCGCCTCGCGCCTGCTCCAGCGGCACCACCGCCGCCGGCTGGCGGTCCATCACCTGGAAGATGTGGACGCCGTAGTCGGCGGGCACCAGCCGGCTCACCTCGCCCGGCTTCAAACTGAAAATGACGTCCGCGAAAGAGGGCGGCAGGTCGGCCCGCGTCAACTCTCCCTGGTAGCCGCCGGAGGCGGCGCTCGGGTCCCGCGAGAGCCGCCGCGCGACCTCTTCGAAGGGCTCGCCGGCGGCGACCGCCTTCAGGGCCTTCTCGGCCGTGGCCGAGTCCTCGGTCAGGATCTGCCGCACCTTGACCCGCTCGGGCCGGGCGAACTCCCGGGCGTGAGCCTTGTAGTACCCGGCGACCTCGCCGGGACCGGGCTCCTGGCGAAGCCCATCGGCCAGCAGAGCGTCGATCGCCCGGCGCGGCTTGGACGCGGTGTCTGAGCCCGTCACAAGCCCGCGCTCCACGGCGAGCCTCTCCAGGAGCTTCTCATCCAGAAATTGATCGAACAGCTCCGAGAGCACGCCGCTCCCAAGGACGCCACCGGTGTCGCCCACGGTCCTGGCGATGTAGCTTTCGAGCTCGGAGTAGCGCACCTCGGTCTCTCCGATCCGCGCCACGGCGTCAGGCGCCGGAGGCGGCGCCGCGCGCTGGCAGGCCGTCAGGAGCAACAGCGCCGCGGGCGCCAGTGTTCCCAATCTCATTGGGCTCCCTCGGACAGCGACTGCAAGGTCTGCCGAGCCGTCGAGACGAGCTGCCGGCCACCCCCGCCGGGCAGCGTGAGGACGCCCGTGGGGCTGAAGCTCGCGCCCGGCAGGTTGGAAACCATTTCGATCAGCCTCTCGACGTCGATCCGGGCGTCCCGCCGCAGCCGGATGATCAGCTCGCCGCTCTTGGCGGAAATCGACTGCACGCGCAGCGATTCGGCCAGCCGCTTCAGGGCCGCCACCTCGACCAGCGTCTCGACCGGCGCCGGCGGCGGACCGAACCGGTCGGCCAGCTCGGCCATCATCTCCCGCTCGGGCGACTCGGCGATCTTGCGGTACAGCTCCATCCGCAGGTTGGCGTCGTCCACGTAGTCCTGCGGGATCGACATCGGCACCGGCAGGTCGAGGGCCACCGAGGGCGCCTCCTCCACGCTCTCGCCGCGCAGCTCGCGCACCGTCTCTTCCAGCAGCTTGAGATAGGTCTCGATGCCCACGGCCCCGATGTGGCCGCTCTGCTCGCCGCCCAGCAGGTTGCCGGCGCCGCGGATCTCCAGGTCCCGCGCCGCGATGCGGAAGCCCGCCCCCAGGTCCGAGAACTCGCGCAGGGCCGCCAGGCGCTTCCGCGCCTGCTCGGAGAGCACCCGGTCCTCCGGCACCAGGAAGTAGCAGTAGGCGAGCTGATTGCTCCGCCCCACCCGCCCCCGGAGCTGGTAGAGCTGGGCCAGGCCGAAGCGGTCCGCCCGGTGGACGATCATGGTGTTGACGTTGGGGATGTCGATGCCGTTCTCGATGATCGTCGTGGCCAGCAGCACGTCGAAATCGCCGCGGGTGAAGGCGTGCATGCGCCGGGAGAGCTCCTCCTCGTCGAGCTGCCCGTGCCCCACGGTGACCCGGATGCCGGGGACGATCTCGCGCAGCTTCGAGAGGCGGTCCTCGATCGACTCCACCCGGTTGTACACGTAGTAGACCTGCCCGCCCCGCTCCAGCTCGGCCTCGATCGCCTCCCGCACCAGGTTGTCGCTGTAGGGGAGGATCGCCGTCTCGACCGCCATGCGGTCCCGCGGCGGCGTTTCGATCACGGAAAGATCGCGCACGTTGGCGAGCGAGAGCTGGAGCGTGCGCGGTACCGGAGTGGCCGACATGGCCAGCACGTGGACGTTCTTCTTGAGCTGTTTCAGCCGCTCCTTCTGGGCCACGCCGAAGCGCTGCTCCTCGTCCACGATCAGGAGGCCCAGCTTGGGAAGCTGGATGTCTTTCGACAACAGCCGGTGCGTGCCGATCAGGATGTCGACCCTGCCCTCCGACAACCGTTTCTTGAGCTCCCGCATCTCCTGGGGCGAGCGGAAGCGCGACACCATCTCGACGTTGATGGGAAAGCCGGCGAACCGCTTCCGAAAGGTCTCCAGATGCTGGTCCGCCAGGATCGTCGTGGGTGCCAGCACGGCTACCTGATAGCCGCCGTCCACCGCTTTGAAGGCGGCCCGCATGGCGACCTCGGTCTTGCCGTACCCCACGTCGCCGCAGATCAGGCGGTCCATGGGACGCTCGCGCTGGAGGTCCTCCCGGATGGTGGCGATGGCCTCGAGCTGGTCCGCCGTCTCCTCATAGGGAAAGGCGGCCTCGAACTGGTGGAGCATGTCCGTGTCCGGCGGCAGAGCCGGCGCCCGGGCCACCTGGCGCTCGGCGTAGAGCTTCAGCAGCTCGCCCGCCATGTCGCGCATGCCCTTCTTGACCCGCGCCTTGGTGCGGTTCCAGGACGTGCCGCCGAGCTGGTCCAGCCGGGGCGCCACGCCCTCGATGCCGCTGTATTTCTGGACCTGGTCGATGCGCGAGAGGGGGAGGAGCAGCCGCTTGCCGCCGGAGTAGGCGATCTCCATGACCTCGGTCTCGGCGGCCGCCCCCGCCGAGGCCATCTCGCGCTGGGCCGGCGGCAGCCCGCCCGCGCCGTCGCCGCTCGCCCCCACGGAGCGCAGGGCCACGAACTGGCCGATGCCGTGGTCCACGTG
>CAXTNS010000675.1:0-3866 GCA_964245465.1 uncultured Thermoanaerobaculia bacterium | reverse complement strand
ATGGCGAGGCCGTAGGTAGTGTTGGGCGTGAGCACCACCGTCGCCGGATCTGCTTTGATGAATTGAGCAATCTGCCGCCGGGCGGCTTCGTACGCGTACGAGGCTTCTTCCGAAAGGGCACTGTGGCCGCGGTGGACGTTCGCCGTGTATTCGGTGAGGTAAGCGCGCTCGGCACCTAGCACCGCGTCGGGCTTCAAAGACGTCGCGGCAGAATCCAGATAAGTCACCGGGATGTCGTCGATCTCGCGGCGAAGGAGTGGGAACTGATCGCGAATCTGAATCGTCATGGAATCTCGGGAGCGCCGCCGAGCCGGTTCTGGGTCAGGCCGATCTTCATCGATTTCAGCGGATCGAACCGGGAGACGGTCCGGAATTGAACGTGTCTGGGATCCAGGTACCGGCTCAGGCGACCGGCAAGGTCCTTGAAGTTGGGCTCGGCGCCGAGGCCGGGGATCACCTGAGCCTCGAACTGCTCCGGCCCGTGCTGAATGACGCGGTAGAAGTCAAGCCATTCGGGCGCGCCGATGGCTTTGTCGATGTCGAGAGTGCTGACCCAGCGGTCTCCAGCCCTTATCATGTCCTTCAGCCGGCCATGAAGCTCGATCGTCGGCCAGTCGGCGAACGCGCAGTCGCACGTCTCGCCGGTCCACGCGGCGACGTCGCCGATGAGATAGCGCACCAGCGGTGTCAGGGAGTCGAAAGTGGTGAGCGCGACGGCGCCGGGTACGCCCGGCGGGCAAGGCCCCTGAGCGTTCAGGATCTCGAGGTGGACGACGTCCGCGCGCACGTGCAGCGAGCCGCGGTGGCATTCCAGCGCCAGCCGGTTCTCCTCGGAAGCACCATACTCGTTGAGTGCCGGGACCTCGAATTCCAGCTTGATGTCGCGCACCGCCGCGCGGTGCCCGAACTCGAATCCGTACTGGACGAAGGGGACCCGGGGCAGCTTCCTCCCGAGCTCGCGTGCGCTGCGGATGAGACACTGCAAATAGATGGCGTCGGCGAGGAGGATTTGCGGCTGGAAGCGGTCGATCTCCTCACAGAAGGAATCGATCAATTCGGGCTGGATCGCGAACGGGTCGTCGGTGGAATTCAGCATCAGGTCCGGATAGACCTTGCGCAGCCGGTCCTCATAAGCCGATTGCCCGAGATGGCACTCCACGCCGGAACAAACCGGAGTCGTGAAAAACGCGGTGCGCGGCTGCTTGCCGCCGATCGGAACGCCGTAGAGATCATCGCAGCCGAAAGGGTGACGGTCGATCTCCACGCGAGATACCAGTTGCAGCCGTTCATCGGTCGATCCGCTGGTGACCATCAGGACCAGCGTATGGTCGGAGAGCCCCTGGGCGACGTCCGTATCGTCCGGGACGAGTCCGTTGGGGAAATTCGCGCGGACGTCCCGTTTCCGCATGAACGGGATGGTCGCGTAGTCTTCGATGGAGCTCAGCCGTTCCGGATCGTATTCCGACGCGCGCTCGCGAAAGAAGGGGACGTTCCTGCGGACGTCGGCGAGCCGTTCCCGCAGCCGATCGAGAAGAGGCGGATGCTCGGCAAGCAGCCGGTGGCGCTGCCGGCGCCGGATCTCTCGGAGGTCCAGGCCGGTGTCCACCAGTCCCATCTCCGTCAGCGTGCTCCAGAATTCGTCCGCCTCCGGACCGGTCCCTTCCAGCAGGGGGACATAGCTCGGTTCGAGCTCGACGGCGAACCCGGTCTCTCGATCTGTCAACTGGATTCCTTCCGGCAGGGGAGTGATCTCGATGCCGGGCCGGAGCGTGCGTGTCATTCGGTGATCTCCAAGTCCTATTCTCATGGCGGTCAGGCGGAAGGTTTCCAGCCGGCCGCGAGCCATGCGGGATAGTGCAGACTCTGGGGGCCCTCGCCAAAGCGCCTGGCAAGCCGGCCCTGGGCGCGGGTCCACACCCGGTTCCAATCTTCGGCCGAAAGGCGCTGGCGCAACACGATGAACGGCAGGGTGGACTCCGCCAGCCGGTCCAGCGTCTGGGCAAGGGAATCGCATTCCAGGGAATGAGTCACCTCCCGTGTGGTCACGCCGGTGAATCCGGTCTCCGTCATCGCGTTTTCGAGCTCGCCGGGCAGGGAGAGCTCATCCTCCAGAAAAGAAAAGCTCTCATCCTCCGCCTGGATGGCCTCGATCAGCTCCACCAGCAAGGGGGTCGCCGCGAGCGGCTGCCAAGTGGCGATGACCGTGAGCCCCCCCGGTCTCAGCACGCGCAGCATCTCCCTCAGGCCTCGCGGGGGGCTTGGAAAGAAGATGATGCCGAACATGGAGAAACCAGCTTCGAAAGTCCCGTCCGCGAACGGCAGCCACTCGCCATCGGCACGAACGGCTGCCACGCCGTCGACCCCTCGACTCTCCGCTCCCTGGTGGAGGCTCACCACCATGCGTTCGGCCAGATCGATAGCGGTGACTCGCAGTCCACGCTCGGCCGCCAGGAGACTGAGCGTCCCAGGACCGGACGCGACATCCAGTACGGCGGCCGGAGCTGAAATTCCGGACCATGCGAGGGCGTCGGCCGCATAGCTGGAAAACCATGGCATCAGGACGTCCGCGTAGCCATCGGCGGCGAGATTCCAGGGCAGCGAGTCTGAAGGAGATGAATGGGTGGAATGCATCATGAGAAATCGATCAATGCAGACAACCGAGGCACCCCTCGCGGGGTGCCTCGACTTCTCTGGATGACGGATCTGCTCAGCGGAGCTCGACGCCGCCCTTGAGAGTGCTCTTGACCTTCATCGTGTGCTCCTTTCTTGACGCGCTGAATCCTCAACGCGTTGGTTATTGCCTTTTAAAAAGGCTGCTCTCAATGATAAACGTCTTCCTTCGTCACGGCAAGAGTTGCAGCAACGGTATTCGTGCGTTGAAATTCTATATTATGAATACTCAGAAAAACTTCAGCAGCCTTCTTCCGGCTCGAAGACCCGCTCGAAGTATCCGCCTTCTTCCGGAGCGGCTTCCGCTTCCTCGATCCCGGCGAGCCTGCGGGCCAACTGCTTCTTATAGTCGAGCTCCATCTGGCGGGCGATCTGGATGCGCTGGGCCTGCGGGGAGCCGGCGCCGTGCATGGACTCCGTGAGGTAGCCCACGGCGTTCCTCCCGAGCGTCATGTTCTCGATCAGGCGCAGGATTCTCATCCGCGTCTCCGCAGGAACGTCCGACCGCCCCTTGAGGTACTTGCGCAGCAGGGCTCCGGTCTCCTCGCTCTCCAGGTCCTGCTCGGAAGGCATCGTCACCATCAGCCCGCCGGCCAGGTCCTGGGCGAGCCGGCCGATCTCGTAGGGCATCTTCGTCACGTGGTGCTTGCAGACGTTGGCGATCATGTCGTCGTTCAGATAGCAGCCCGACTTCAGGGGCCGCGCCTGATAGGACGAGGCGATGCCCGTGGAATAGATCGTCTCGTTGAGATGGGTCATCTCCACGAGCTTGTCTTTTATATGGGAGGCCTTGTCCACGCCGTTGTATTCGGCCACCGCCGCCGCGGCGCCGATCAACACGTCGCCGACCCCGCTCTTGCAGACGTAGCTTCGCCGGTGATAGCAGGTGAACCTTTCCACCAGCATCGCCGCGAACTCCGATTCCCCGTCCATGAACACCAGCTCGCGGGGAATGAACACGTCCTCGAAGATCACCATCGCCTCCTGGCCGGAAAACCGTGCGTTGCCGGCGGCGAGCCCGCTGCCTTCGGAATGGCGCGTGTCACAGGATTGGCGGCCATAGATGTAGGTGATCCCGGGCGCATCCACGGGCACGGCGCCGACGATGGCGAAATCGCGGTCCTCGGGGCCGAGCCGCAGCGTCGGCATCACGATCATCCAGTGCGAGTTGATGCAGCCGGTCTGATGGGCCTCTG
>CAXTNS010000674.1:0-3866 GCA_964245465.1 uncultured Thermoanaerobaculia bacterium | reverse complement strand
GCGCCAACGCCTCATTGATGTCGGCCAGCGCCAGCACCGTGGCCACGTGCGCCTTGAGCTTGCCGGCTTCCACCAGCTCTCGGATGGACGCGAGCTGCCCCGCGTCGGGCTTGCAGTGCACCCGCGCCACGCCGCCGCCGTGCTCCCCCCCCCCCCCAGCCGGCGCCGCAGCGGCAGCAGCAGCGGCACCATGGCGGCCGAGGCCAGGGCCGCGGGCAACCGCAAGACGAGGTCGCTCCCCCCCAGCAGGCCGAGGACCGGCAGGACCAGGAAGAAGAGAAACGTCCCGTGGAAGTTTTCGGGGTTGTAAAAAATCCCGTACCCCTCCAGGGGGCGGGAGGCGATCCAGGCGTTCACTCCCTCGTCGTGATGGAGCGGCCGGAGGTCGAGGCAGGCGAGCCGAACCGTCAGGGCGACGGCGAAAGCCGTCCAGAAGAGGAGCCGGCGCATTCAGCAGGGAGCATACGCCACAGCCGCGCCCTCGTGTCGTAGAAGGCGCTCGCGAGCCAGCCTTCGGCCAGCACGGGATCGGTCGCAATCCTGTCGACTCCTTGAAAAACCTGTGTCATGGACGAAGCTTATCGCCCACCCGCACCAGACACCGCTCCCGCGCCTCCCGCTCCACCTCGATCCTGACGTCCAGGAACCGAGGGATCAGCTCGATCTGCGTCAGGGCGTGCAAGGAGAGCGGCACGGTCGTGAACGCCCCGGAGCCGGCGAGGGCCAGCGGCAGCAGGAGCTGGTCCGCCAGGTGCTCCCCCACCGGCACGCCGGCCTTGAGGTAGCGCCGCATCTCCTGGACGGCCCTCTCCGCCACCCCTTCCGCCCGGACGCCGATCTCGCCAAAGCCGGTGAAGACCTCGGTCACGGAGTCGCTCTCCAGCTCCAGGAGCACGGCGTTGCCCGGACCGAGGGAGTCCACCTCCCGGATCTCGAAGCAGGACGGGTCCCACCCGGTCTGCTGGGCCAGGTGCTGGACCTCGCGGTCGGCGATCCCCCGAGGCAGGCGGGCGAGGATCACCGTCCCCTGACGGCGGCGGATCTCCCCCCGTTCCAGCAGCTCGATCCCCGCGAGTGCCGGAACGGGCTCGATCGTCACCTCAAAATGGCCACCGCCGGCCGGATAGAAGCCTGACCGTTCAAGGCGCGCCTCGACCCGTGGCCCCATCCGGCGGACCAGCGGCAGGAACACCCGGTCGAGGAACTCGAAGGGCGGCGCGAGCGGGTTGTGGGTCCCCCCTTCGAGCTTCAGCGTGGACGGTCCGGAGGCGGTCAGCAGGGCCGGCAGCACGGTCTGGAGCACGAGAGTGACGCTGCCCGCCGTGCCCACGGCGAACCGGTAATCTCCGGGCACGCCGGGGGTCACCGGCCCGGGGGTGAAGACGAGGGACGTGGAGCCCACCTCCGCGCCTTCGACCCGGGCCTGGCTCACCTTGGCCGCCGCGAGCACGGCCGTCAGGTGCTGGCGCATGAGCCCCGGCTTGGCCCGGCGGGCGCGGATCCTGTCGATCCGCACCGGCGTGCCGGTTACCATGGAAAGGGCGAGGGAGGTGCGGAGGACCTGCCCTCCGCCCTCCCCCTCGGAGCCGTCGATCCTGAGCATGCTCAATCCCCAGTCGTCCTAATCGTCCGCCGCGGAGGCGTCCTTGATCACGAACCGGGCCGAGAGGCGGGCCACCTCGCTGGCGAGACCGGCTTTGCGGACCGAGTCGAGCACCGCGTCGAAGTCCTTGTAGGCCGCCGGGGCCTCGTCGCGAGGGTAGGCCCGACAGTTGGTCAGGATGTCCATCTCCGCGAACGAACGGTCGATCTCCCCCTGGTCGAGCGTCCGCATGGCGGCCTTGCGGCCCAGGGCCCGTCCGGCGCCATGGTTGACGCTGTAGCACGCCTTCTCGGCTCCCGGGTCGGCCACCATCACCACCGAGCCCGCCTGCGGGTTGCCCGGCAGGAGAATCGGATGGCCGGTCGCGGCGAAGGGCGTGCCGGCGAGGGCATGGTGGCCGGCCGGGAAGGCCCGCGTGGCCCCCTTGCGGTGCACCCACATCAGCCGGCCGTCCACCTCCTCCTGGCGGGCGATGTTGTGGCTGATGAAGTACACCAGCGTCCCGGAAACTCCCGGCACGACCTTCTGGAACGCCTCCAGCACGAGGGCGTTGATCAGCATGTGGTTCACCGTGGCGAAGTTCGCTCCCAGCGCCATGTCGTCCAGGTAGGCGTCCGCCTCGGGCGTGCCGAGCGGCGCGTAGACGAGTTGCGGGTCCTCTCCCGGCATGGGGATGTCCCACGTCTCGAACTTGCTCCGCAGGGCCTTGAACTGCCCCGAGGCAAGGTCGTGCCCGAAGCCGCGCGAGCCGCAGTGGGAGAGGAAGGCCACTCGGCCGTCCAGCATCCCGAACGTCTCGGCGGCGGCGCGGGCGCGCTCGTCCCCCGCCACCCGCACGACCTCGCACTCGCCGAAGTGGTTGCCGCCGCCGTAGGAGCCGAGCTGGCGCACCTTGTCGGCGAACTTCGGGAACCGGCCCGCGGCCATCAGGCCGTCGAGCCGGCCAGCGAGCGAGTCCGCCGTGCCGTCGTGCCCCACGTGGTGGGAGTCCTCGCAGCGCGCGGCCCACTCCGGAGGGATGCCGAGGGCTTCGCAAACCCCCGCCGACGCCCCTTCGATCACCGCCCGGCGGCCCAGCTCCGGGCTGACCCGGCGCGACTTGCGGACGCTCTGCTGCCCCTTGCCGGCGCCGGTCGGGATGCGTTCCGTGATGGCGTCGATGAGCGCCCGGCGGACGACGGGGGACTCGATCTCCGCCGCCGGCAGGTCGAGCTGAAGGAGGCTCATCGAGCACTTGATGTCCACCCCCACCGGGCCGGGATAGACGTGGCTGGGCGAGGCCAGCACGCAGCCCACCGGCGCGCCGTAGCCGCAGTGGGCGTCCGGGTTGAGCACCAGCTCGTGCACGCCGGGAGCCCTCCGGGTGTTGATCGCCTGCTCCAGGCAGAGCTGGTCGAAGGTGCCGCGGATGGCCTCGGTCCCGATGACGGTGATCGGCTTTACCCGGCCCCCCTCGACGGGGAGCAGGGCGGTGGCCTCGCCGGTAGGAATGATCTGGCTCTGAAGCTCGGTGCTCATGATGTCTCCTGGTACTCGAAAAATCGTGACGACAAGGTTTGATGAAACAAACGTTTTCGTGCTCTACCGCTGAGCTACGGTCCCCTCAGGCGGGACCGGCGGGATTCGAACCCGCGACCTCGGGATTAGAAATCCTTGTAGTTCCATCCGCATTCGTCACGAACTTGATCCTCCTTACAGCTCCACGGCTTCGACCTGCCGCAGCCAGTAACCGGCCGTGGTGCCTCCGTGGGCGACGTCGGCGATCATCCGGAACACCTGGTCCGAGAAGCCGCCCACGTTGGCGATGTCGTCCCGCTCCTTGGCCTGTACAGTACCGTACGGCTGGAGGTCGATCGACACCATCTTCGCCCGCGGGCTCCGCTGCCTGAACTCCTCCCACTGCCGCATGGTCTCGGTGGCGCTGCCACCGAACCGGCCGTGGTAGGGCGAGTCGACCCACGACTCGTTGTCCGACACGTAGACGACCAGGTCGCCCACGGCCCACCGAGTCACGCGGGTTCAGGCTCACCTGCGCCACGTCCGACTCGAACGGGATGACTTCCGCCGCCGGGTTCTTGCGCAGGATGGCCGCCGCCACCAGCGCCGCCACGTCGATGCACCGCACCGCCGAGGACCCCCCCCGCCGCACACCGGTCACCGGCGAGCGCATCGAGCCCGAGACGTCCGGGAAGACGTAGACCTTGCCCTCGATCCGCGGCACGTTCCCGATCGCGACTTCCATCGCGTCCTGAAGCGCCTCGCG
>CAXTNS010000673.1:1214-3868 GCA_964245465.1 uncultured Thermoanaerobaculia bacterium | reverse complement strand
GTCCGTCACCGCGACCCGGAGCAGCCCGTCCCTCCGCCCGGCGGCGACCTCCACCACCCCGCCCTGAGGCGAGAACTTGGCGGCGTTCGACAGCAGATTCGCCATCACCTGGAGGATGCGGTCGCCGTCCGCCCACACCCGCGCCTGCGGCAGGGAGCCGGCGATCCGCAGCTCGACGCCCTACGCCTCGGCGTAGGCGCGGTTGCTCTCGACCGCCTGCTCGACCAGCGGTCCGAGCTCGATCGGCGCGAAGCGGAAGCCCATCCGGCCCGACTCGATCTTCTCGATGTCCAGGATGTCGTTGATCAGCCGCCCCAGCCGCTCGCTGTTCTTGGCCGCGATTTCTACCAGAGACCGGGCCTTCTCCGGCAGCTCGCCCGCGACCCCGCCGGCCAGCAGGCCCAGCGAGCCGCGGATTGAGGTCAGCGGCGTGCGCAGCTCGTGGCTCACCACCGACACGAAGTCGTTCTTCATCTGCTCGACTTCCTTCTGGTCCTGGACGTCGCGCGCCACCCCGTAGATAAGGCTCTTCTCCGGCTCCGGGCTGCAGCGCCAGGACAGCCAGCGGTAGCCGCCGTCCTTGGTCCGGTAGCGGTTCTCGAAGTCGAGGACGATGCCGCCCATCCGCAGCCGCCGGCTCTCGACCTCCGTCACGCCGAGGTCGTCGGGGTGGATGAGATCCGCGTAGGGCCGGGACTTGAGCTCCTCGATCGTCCAGCCCAGGGTGCGCTCCCAGGCCGAGTTGAGCTCCTTGAAATAGCCGTCGGTGCCGGCGATGCACAGCATCTCGAGCGACATGTCGAAGAACCGGTCGCGCTCCCCCTCCGCCCGCGTCCGCTCCTCGAACTCTGCCTTCAGGGCGCCGTTGACGCGGGCCAGCTCGGCGGCGTGCTGCTTGAGCACCTCCTCCTCCCGTTGCAGCGGCCGGCTCGCCCAGGCCAGGATGACGCGAGCCAGCACCGCCGATAGGCCCACCGCGCCCAGCACCCCCAGGGCGATCAGGACGTAGCTCCCCACCAGGGCCCCCATCACCTCGCGCCACGGCCGGCGGACCACCACCAGCCAGGACCGCGACCGGCTGCGCGCGCTCGCCAGCAGCCAGGTCTCGCCGTCCACCTCTTCTTTGACGACCTCGGACGGCCGCGCCAGGGTGGCGAGAGCGGAAGCGTCTCCGAGAGGCTCGTAGCCGGAGCCCTCGGTCGCCCAGAGGACGCGGCCGGAGGAGTCGGCGATGAGGATCTCGGCCCCTTCGTTGCGGCGGTAGACACTGCTGAACCGGCGCAAGGCCCGCAGGTCCAGCGAGCCCTCGACCACGCCGCGGAAGCCCCCGGTCCGGCCGCCCATTAGAATGGGTGCGCTCACGGCCACGATGGGATCGGTCCCGAAGCCGCGCCCCTGAAACGCCTCCGACACGTACGGCACCCCGGTCGCCCGTGGACGCTGGAAGTAGGGACGGTCGGCGACTGTCAGCCCCGACCTGGCGATGGGCCGATGGTCATTCCCCACCGGCGGAGACGCCGCGATGATCCTCCCCTGCGCGTCCGTGGCAATCATGGTGAGGAAGCCCGGATAGGCGGCCCGGTGGCGTTCCAGCCACACGTCCAGCGCCTCGGGGTCGTCTTCTCCCGCTTTCAGGGAGATACCCACCGCCAGCGCCTCCATGGCCTGGCGGTGGAGGTCGAGGTACTCCTCCGTCCGGTAGGCGATGGCTTCCGCCGTCTCCGCCAGCCGCCCGGAAGCGGCCTTCGAGCGGTCGCGCACGTAGAGGATGCCTTGCAGGCCGCTCAGCAGCACCAGCGGCAGCGTGGCCAGCAGCACCAGCGCCAGGAAGAGCAGGAGACCGGGCCGGCGCGTCAATGAGCGGGCTCGGCCCGGACACCCATCTTGGCGAGCAGGGCCTGTAGGGCGCCGGGATCGACCGGCTTGACAAGATGGTGATGGAAGCCGGCCTCTTGGCCTCGGTGCCGGTCCTCCTCCTTGCCGTAGCCGGTCACGGCCACCAGGAGCATGCCCTCGTTGCGCGGATCGAGCCGCAGCCGCCGGGCCACCTCGTAGCCGTCGATCTTCGGCAGGCCGATGTCCAGGAGCACGACCTCGGGACGGCCCTCCCCGGCCAGCGCCAGGGCCTCCTCGCCGTTATGAGCGATCGTCACCTCGTGGCCCGACAGCTCAAGGATCGTCCCCAGGGTCTCGGCCGAGTCCACGTTGTCGTCCACCACCAGGATCCGCCGGCCCTGGGCAGCCGCCGGTTCCCGGGCCGGCACCCGCTCCAGGACCGGCCGCGCCTCCACCGTGGGCAGCCTCACGAGCAGCTCGCTGCCGCGCCCCGACCCCTCGCTCCGGGCCTCGACACTGCCGCCGTGGAGATGCACCAGGCTGCGCACCAGGGCGAGGCCGATGCCCAGCCCGCCCTCGGAGCGGTCGAGCGAACGGCTCGCCTGGGTGAAGAGATCGAATACCCGGGGCAGCATATCCGCCGGGATCCCCACCCCCTCGTCGCGCACCCGGATGAGGACCTGCCGGCCCTCGGTCTCCGCCGTCAGCCAGATCCGGCCCCCCTCCGGCATGTACTTGGCCGCGTTGTTGAGCAGGTTCGACACCACCTGCGAGAGCCGGGCGAGGTCGGCGTGGAGGAGCACCGGCTCCGGCGGCAG
>CAXTNS010000673.1:0-1204 GCA_964245465.1 uncultured Thermoanaerobaculia bacterium | reverse complement strand
GGTGGAGCGTGTGCCGCCGGCTGTCGATCAAGGGCCGGCTGGTCTCCACCGCATGAGCCACCACGGCCGCCAGGTCGGTCTCCTCCTTCTGCAGATCCACCTTGCCGCGCGTCACCCGCGAGACGTCCAGCAGGTCGTCCACCAGCCGCGCGAGCTGCCGCGCCTGGCGGTCCACCACGTCCCGTGCCCAGGACAGGTGACCGTCGGACGGACCCAGCAGGCGGATCACCTGCACGGCGTTGCGGATGGGGGCGAGCGGATTCCGCAGCTCGTGGGCGAGCATGGCCAGGAACTCGTCCCGGTCCCGCAGAGCCGTCTCCAGCTCGGCCGTCCGCGTGGTCACCCGCTGTTCCAGCTCCTCGTTGAGCTTCTTGAGCTCGTCCTTCGCGATCTTGAGCGACGAGCTCTCCATGAGCTCCCACTCCCCGTGCCGGCGGGCCAGAGCGAACCGATGGTTGCGGCAGACGTCGATCACGTCTTCCGCGCAGCAGCGCTCCAGCGAGTACGTGCACAGGGCGAGAATGCGGAACCGGCTGAAGGCCTCGTTGACCGCCGACTCGTACGCCACGAACTCGTCCCAGCCGCTGCGCTCCAGCCAGAACGTGTTGCCCGTCAGCCGCAGGCCCGTGAAGCCCTGCCCCAGCGCCTGCCGCTCCCGCTCGATCCAGGCCTGGATCACGTCCTCCGAGCTCCGGCAGTCGTTCTGGTACCAGTCATCGTAGTCCCGGAACTCGATCTGCCCCTTCTCCAGGTACGAGGAGAAATCCGGCATGGCCTCGTGCATCAACGCCCGGGCTTCCGCGGCCGGCAGCGGCTCGGCGGTCACCCACAGACACAGCTCGCCGCCGCGCAGCCCGGCCATGAAGAAGGGGATGAGAGTGTCGATCAGATCCTGCCGCGTCCGGTAAAACTGGCAGAAATGAGTCCCGAAGGGGACCTCGCCGACGGCCTGGATACCGCTGTCGCTGCTGGCTCGTTGCATCATGGTCGCCTCGCCTCACAGGAGGGGCTCTCAACCTTGCCTCTGCTGGACGCGGATGTCAAGAACCTCCGCCGGCCGGGATTTAATCCCGGGTGCCCAGGATCGCCTCAACGCGCAGGAATCTTGCATGGAAAGGTTCACGTACCGCTAATGCCTCCCAACCATCCGGGTTGGGCAATTTTCTCGCCTCGGAGGATCTCGTCATGACGAAGAGTCCCCTGC
>CAXTNS010000672.1:392-3870 GCA_964245465.1 uncultured Thermoanaerobaculia bacterium | reverse complement strand
GCCCCTACCAGCACGGGGAGGTGTTCGTCACCGACGACGGGGCCGAGACCGACCTCGACCTCGGCCACTACGAGCGCTTCACCGGCGTGAACGCCACGCAGGGCGACAACATCACCACCGGTCGCATCTACCAGACCATCCTGGAGAAGGAGCGGCGCGCCCGCGCGGACGCGGAGGAAGAAGAGGCTCAGGACAGGGATAGCCGGAGAACGGAAGCGCGCGAGGTGGAGCGGGCTCGTCAAGAGGAGGACGAAGAGGGAGGGGAGAATCGCGAGGAGAGGGCTTCCGCGTCCGACTCCGACCTCTCGGGCTGGTGGGAGATGACGAACACCATCCAGTCCACCAACTACCCGGACTACAAAGGCCTGCGCCTCGGCTACCGCGTTCAGCTCGAACAGGACGGTGACCGCCTCCTCGGCCGTGGCCAGAAATGGTCCGAGAACGGCCGCACCCTGCCCGCCTCGGCACGGACGCCCTTGACTGTCACCGGGACGATCAACGGCGACAAGGTGATCCTCGACTTCAGGGAGCGGGGAGCGAAGCGCACCACGGGCGGCAGCTTCTCCTGGACTCTCTCCGCGGACCGGACCGCCCTGCGCGGTTCTTTCCAGAGCACCGCTGCGGACGCGAGCGGCAGCTCGCTGGCGCGGCGGATGCCCTAACCTTCGCCACCCACAATCTCCCGCGCCAACTCCACCACCGACAACGGCGCGCACCCCTCCGCGTTGTTGTTGATCGTGCAGAGGAAAGGCCGGCCCTCGGCGATGGCCTCGCGGGCGAGGTCGCCCACGGCTTGGCGGTTGCCGGGATCGGGGGCGGCCATGCGGTTGAAGGGGGCGTAGCGGCGGCCGGCCTCCTCGTAGGTCATGCCGGGACCGAGGAGCCAGCGGATGATCGTCATGGCGGCCCGGTCCGTGCCAGCGAGGCGGGCCTGGGCGCGGATGTCGGGCATCCGGGGGTGGACGTTGTGGCAGTGGCACGCGCCCACGGACAGGAGGGCCTCGCCGTACTCGGCCGTGATCAGCTCGCGGTTGCGCAACTCGACGGCGTAGATGGGGCCGCGGGGGAGAGCGGCGAGGAAGGACTGGAGCCGCTCGGCGAAGCGGGCAGGCGCTCCCAGGCTCTGGGGGGCGAACTGGAAGAGGAGGGCTCCGGCATCCTCCCCCATGCCCTCCATGCCCTCAACATAGGGGGCGACGACTTGGTCCGTGGCGTACTTGGGATCGAGGAAGAGCGTGTTCTCCTGCCCGCGCGCCACACCGTAGCGGGCGTGCTCCGGAAAGCGCGCGAGGGTGCAGGCTTCGTGCGCCTTCACCAGGAACCGGAAATTCCGCGGTACCGCCTCCCGGTACGCGGCCAGCTCCATGGCCTCGACGGGCGCATAGTGGGTGCGATCGACGCCCACGGCCCGCAGGAGCGGGTGCTGCGCGTAGGCCGCGAGCCCCTCCCGCGCCAGGCGCGACTGCGAATAGGAGCGGTCATAGACCAGCCCCGCCCATCCCTGAAAGGACCACGTCGAGCCGCCGAGATAGACTCCGGCCGGCAGAGCGCGGCCCAGACCCTCGACCTCCTCGGGCTGAGGGGCCGCGCCCACGCCTGCCCGCGCCGGCTCGGGCTCCGGTCCGAGGTCGAAGAGAGCGAGTTGGTCCTGCTCCTTGCGCTTGGCCATGCGCGAAGTTTATTGCGGAAAGGCAGGCCGCGCCAGAGGCAGGTAGCGAGAAGAGGGAATCAGGACGGCGCAACCACGGAAGACAACCACGCCAGAACGGATCTCGATGACGACGATCAACCCATCCTTCCCCTTCCGTCCCTGGGTCCGGAGCACCAGCCGGCGGGCGCTGCTGTGGGGGATCGCCGTGGTCGTGGTGATCGGCGCCCTCATGTTCTTCCTCGAAAGGGGAGACCGGGATGCCTGGAGCCGGGCCTTCGGCGTGCTGTTCGCCTACAGCCTCCTCTTCTGGGTGAGTCTGATCAAGATCTGGTGGACGGCGGGACGCCCGGCCGTGTCGCTGGATGACGAGTCCTTCGCCTACCAGCCGCTCCACACCTTCCGGCCGCGCCGGGTGCCCTTCGCCCGCGTGCTCGCCTGCAATCCGCGTCCGGGCACGGAGGCGCTACGCTTCGTGGTCGAGAAGAACGAGGTCGCCCGCGAGCTGTTCCTGAACCTGGCGGTCGTCAAGGGGCAGCACCGCTTCCTCGACCTGTTGGGTGAGCGGCTGGAGGCAGCGGGTCTGGAGAAGGTGCCCGGCCGGGAGAGCGCCTGGCGCCGGCCGGGTTGGGC
This sequence comes from uncultured Thermoanaerobaculia bacterium, assembly GCA_964245465.1. Lineage (GTDB taxonomy): Bacteria > Acidobacteriota > Thermoanaerobaculia > Multivoradales > UBA5704 > DATARR01. The sequence goes on along the minus strand of CAXTNS010000672.1, from coordinate 1,589 downwards.
CGATCCGGGGATGAGCGCCGGTCCGCAGGTGTGACGGGAATCACGGACACCAAGGACGCCAAGGACAGCAAGGACGCTCGGAGCAAGACGCGTCGTTAGTCCTTGAGGTCCTTGCCGTCCTTGGTGTCCTTCTCACCTATGTCTCAGTTCGTCGCGCAGCTCAGCAGCGCGCCGGCGTTGGCGCAGATCTGCCTCAATTGCGTGCCGCTGTTGAGGCAGGGGTTGGAGGAGACGCCGCCGAAGTGGTGGAGGCCGATGACGCGCCCGGTCCCGGCGTCGATCACGGGCGAGCCGGAAGAGCCGCCCTCGGTGTCGCAGCTATAGCCCACCTGGCTGCCGGCGGCCGAGCCGCCATAGGTGGCGTTGACCGTGGAGACGTCACAGCGCAGCGTGTGGGCCGAGTCCTTCCAGTAGGCGACCTGCTTCAAGCCGCCGCCCGGATGCTGCGGGAAGTTGAGGATCAGGCCCACCGTGGGCTGCTTAGAGGTGGCCGTGTATTCGCCCCAGGTCGCCTCGGGGTTGCCCTGAAGGGTGAACAGCGTGTAGTCGAGGCTCGAGTTGGTCTTGAGGAACGTGCCGCCGGCGTAGGTCGTGGTCGTCGCCTGCGTGGTGCCGCCGCAGGTGGTCGTCTGGTAATTGAAGCGGGCCTGGACCGTGTTCACCTCGGACTGCGTGGTGAAGCAGTGATTGTTGGTGACCATGGTGTTGGCGTTGGAGCCGGCCGCGAGCCAGCCCGTGCAGACGAAGCTGGAGCCGCCGCTCTGGAACGACAGGCGGGCCACCGGACGGACGTTGACGTCCGTGTGGCAGACCGCGTTCTCCTTGCCATCCGTGCCGCAGATGACCTTCTGGATGAAAGTTCCGTCCTCGTTGATCGGCAGGGTGCCGTGGGCGATGCGGTCAATGCCGACGCCGTGGCGGCCGCGCGCCTTGAGCTGGCTGCCGCTGTGGAGCTCGACGATGGCCGTGTCGGACTCGACGACGAACGACCAGAATTCGCCTGTACCCCGCGGGCCCTTGCCCATGTACGTCCAGAAGTCCGAGCCGTCCGGGCTGGACACGGTGAGGTAGTCGCCGTCCGGCAGATTGAATTTCTGGAAGTGGATCCGGAGGAACGTCGCCCCCGGCGAGAAGACCGTCTCCGACCAGGCCACCGGGCGGCTCGTCGGCTCAGGTGGGTTCGCCGCCCCGCCGGTC
>CAXTNS010000672.1:0-382 GCA_964245465.1 uncultured Thermoanaerobaculia bacterium | reverse complement strand
GCGCACAACAAAGATCTGCTGAGCGATGCCGAGGAGCTTGCGAAATCCAGGAAACTGACGGCGGCCCAGCGGAAGCAGTTCACGGACGTGGCCGAGGATCTGCAGAGGAAGATCGCCCTGGACGAGGCGGCCGGCGTGGCGGCCCGGTACTCAAGCTCTTCCCCAACCCGGATCCGACCCTGCGCCTGGGCCATGGTTCCCAGCAGCGCAAGCCCTCCCGCCATCATGGCAGCAATCCGCATCCTTCGAGACATGTGATTACCTCCAAGGAACTCAAGCCAGCTCTTTGCCAGCCTGGTAGGTGACTGAGTTGCTCACAAAAGAATGGGTACAGGTGGGGGATGGGAAGGGGACAAAAATGGAGTATTGGAGAGCAGGGAAT
>CAXTNS010000671.1:305-3878 GCA_964245465.1 uncultured Thermoanaerobaculia bacterium | reverse complement strand
CTCGGCAGCGAGGCCATCTGGGCACGGCTCTCGACCTGGAAGACGCCCCCCGTGTCCGCCTCCTGGAGCATCTTGTAGACCTTGGGATCGTCCGGCGGCAGGTGGGCGAGGTCGATGTGCACCCCTTCCCGGGTCCGGATGGTGGGGACCATCTGCTCCAGGGCGGCCAGCATGCCGAGCCCCAGGAGGTCGACCTTGATGATCCCGAGGTCGGCGCAATCGTCCTTGTCCCACTGGATGACCACGCGGCCCGGCATGGAGGCGGGCTCCAGGGGCACCACCTCATCGAGCCGGCCGGCGGCGATCACCATGCCCCCCGTGTGCTGGCCGATGTGGCGCGGCATGTTGTGGATGCGCGTCCAGAGCTCGGAGAAGTGGCGGGCGCGCAGGTCCTCGGGATCGAAGCCGGCGGCGGCCATCTCCCTGCCGAACGACTTGTCGTCGCCCTGGGAGACGTCGTAGCTCCAGGTGCCGAGCTGGCGGGCGAGCTTGTCCACCTGCTCCTCGGAGTAGCCGAAGACCTTGGCGACCTCGCGGGTGGCCGAGCGGTCGCGGTAGGTGATGACGGTGGCCGTCATGGCCGCGCCGTGGGGGCCGTAGCGCTGGTAGACGTACTGGATGACCCGCTCGCGCTGGTCGCCCGAGGGGAGGTCGAGATCGATGTCGGGCCACTCGCCGCGCTCCTCCGAGAGGAAACGCTCGAAGAGGAGCTCCATCTTGACGGGATCCACGGCCGTGATCGACAGCGCGTAGCAGACGGCGCTGTTGGCCGCCGAGCCGCGTCCCTGGGCCAGGATGCCTTCGCGCTGGCAGAACTGAACGACGTCCCAGACGATCAGGAAGTAGCCGGCGAGGTCGAGCTTCTCGATCAGATCCAGCTCTTTCTGGATCTGGGCCTGGGCCTTGGCCGTCAGAGGCCGGAAACGGCCACGGGCGGCGTTCCAGGTGATGTGGCGCAGGAAGGAGGACGGCGTCTCCCCGGGCGGCAGCGGGTACTCGGGAAAACGGTAGCCGAGGTCCGCCAGGGTGAAGTCGAGGGATGCCGCCAGCTCCGCGCTGGCGGCCACCGCCTCGGGAAGGTCGGAGAAGAGCTGGGCCATTTCCGCGGGGCTCTTCAGGTGCCGCTCCCGGTGGGCGGCCAGGAGGCGGCCGGCGGCGTCGAGCGTGGTGTGGTGGCGGATGGACGTCAGCACGTCGTGCAGCGGCTTGTCCTCCGGACGGGCATAGCGCACGCCGTTGGTGGCCAGGAGAGGGAGGCGGAGCCGGCGGGCGAGGTCCACCAGGGCCTGGTTCCTGTGCTCCTCCTCGCGCAGACGATGACGCTGGAGCTCCACGTGGAGGCGGCCCGGGAAAAGACCGGAGAGCCGTTCCAGCAGGCGGCGGGCGGGGTCGATTCCCCCATCCGCCAGCTCGCGGGCCAGGGGACCTTCCTCGCCGCCGGTCAGGCAGTGGAGCCCGGCGGCGTGCTCGGCCAGCAGGTCCCAGGAGACCCGGGCCTCGCCCTTGGCCCGGCCGCGGGCGGCGGCGGTCAGCAGCCGGCAGAGGTTGCGGTAGCCGGCGCGGTTGGCGGCCAACAGGGTGACCCGCGCCTGAGTGTCCACCGTGCGGGTCTGATCGTTGGCCTTCGGCTCCGGCACCAGGCCGAGGGGACCGAAGCGGGCCCGCTTCTGGTAGAGGCTGGGCTCGTCTTCGAGCGCCACCTCGGCCCCTACCAGCGGCTTGATGCCGGACTTCTTCGCCGTCTGGTAGAAGCGCGGCGCGCCGTAGACGCCGCTCGCGTCCACCAGGGCCATGGCCGGCAGCTCCAGGGCCGCGGCCTGGTCAACCAGGTCCTCGGGCAGCGAAGCGCCGTCCAGGAAAGAGAAGGCGGAAGCGGCGTGCAGCTCGGCGTATGGGGGAGGCGAGGAGGAGCGGCGGACCGGACGCTTGGGAGCCGGTCCAGGCGCGGCCTCCTCGCCCGTCCCCTTCCTCAGCTTCGAGAGGTCCAGCCACTTCCCCGCTTCCCGGGCCGGCGGCGAAGGGAGGTCATCGTCCTTCACCGGCCCAGGCTAGGCGTCACTGAAGCGTAAGTCAAGCACCCCTCTCTCTTCTGGAGAGAGGGGTGAGGGTCTCAGGCGGCTTCGGCGATCTGCTCGCGCCGCTTCTCGATCCAGACCCGGGCGTCCGCCTCGGTGTCCGCGAAGACCACCGGGTTGCTCTCGGGTCCCCGCTTGAACAGGTTGGCGGCCGTCAGCAGCAGCTTGGCGAGCACCCGGGCGCGCAAAGGCGCGTTGAGCACCACCGTGCCGCGCAGGGGGAGGATCTTGACCGTCTCCGACGCTTCCTTGCGCACGTTCGCCGGCAGGTCGTCCAACTGGGCGAGGTCGATGATGTAGAAGAAGTGATCGACCTCCTTCCCGTAAGAGATGTGTGCCTCGTTGAGTTGCTGGCACTCCTCGAGCGTGACTTTTCCCTGAAGCGTCATGAAGACGATGTCGGGAAGCTCCAGGCCGGTCCACTGCTGGCCACAGGGGTGGCTCCTGAACATGTTCTCTTTGTTCGGCATTCTCGACTCCTCCTCACGAACGAGGCCATGGCCCGGCGCCCGCGGCGCCGAGAACGAACTGGACTACGGCGAATAGGTGGAGCCGATTATAGGGGCAGTCCTGGAGACAGGCAAGCGGTTGCGCAAGGATGGCCTCGCCGTCAGCCGACCCGCGTGGGCGTGAAGCCCGGCGGATCGCTGGCGGGGAAGGACTCGACGGCGGCCTGGTCCACGAGGTCCTCCACCCCCGGCCGGGCGAGCCGCGCCCCTTCCGGCAGGCTCCATTTGCCGCGGAACGCCTTGTCGTTTTCCGGCTTGCCTTCGTCAGGACGGCGGTCCTTGAACCTGCGGAACAGGAACGCCGCCGTGCACGCGAGCAACGCTCCCCCGCCGATCAGCGGAACCCAACGTTTGATGGTGGCTGTGCTGTTGGCCATGAAAAGAACCCTCCTGGTTGGAGAGATACCGCAAAGCTTGTGCCAATCAGCCGGGTCCCACCCGTCGCAGCACCACCACCGCCCGCCCGGCCACCGCGATCTCGCCGCCCGCCGCGGTCTCCCCTCTCTCCGCGGGTACCGGCTCGCCGGTGTCGAGCACCTTCACCCAGCGCTCCCCCCCACTCCGGACGATCCGGCAGGCGGAACGAGAGCGCCTCGTGGTGACCGTTGAAGAGCACGTAGAAGCTGTCGTCCACCACCCGGTCGCCCCGGGCGTCCAGGCTCGGGATGGCTTCGCCGTTCAGGAACACCCCCAGCGACCTGGCGAAGCCTTTCTGCCAGTCCTCCTCCATCCCGTCCGGCCGGAACCAGCCGAGGTCGCGCACCCCCTCGCCGTGGATGCGGGTGCCCAGGAACCAGCGGCGGCGCTGGAACACGGGGTGCTCGCGCCGGAAGGCGATCAGGCGCGAGGTGTACTCCAGCAGGTCCCGTCCACGTTCTCCCAGTCGAACCAGGAGATCTCGTTGTCCTGGCAATAGGCGTTGTTGTTGCCGTCCTGGGTGCGCCCCATCTCGTCGCCGCCCAGCAGCATGGGGATGCCCTGGGAGAGGA
>CAXTNS010000671.1:0-295 GCA_964245465.1 uncultured Thermoanaerobaculia bacterium | reverse complement strand
GGGTGCACTCGAGCTGGGCGGCGTTGGTCGCGACCATCGACCAGGCCATCCACGAGATGTCGGAGTCCTGGCAGTAGACGTTGTTGTTGCCCCGCTGGGTGCGCCCGATCTCGTCTCCGGGGGAGAGCATCGGGGTGCCTTGGGACAACATCAGCGTGCCCGTGATGTTGCGCATCTGCTTGGCGCGCAGCGCCAGGATCGCCGGGTCGTCGGTCGGCCCTTCGACGCCGCAGTTCCACGAGCGGTTGTGGCTCTCGCCGTCGCGGTTGTCCTCGCCGTTGGCCTCGTTGTGCTT
>CAXTNS010000670.1:0-3889 GCA_964245465.1 uncultured Thermoanaerobaculia bacterium | reverse complement strand
CCCAGGAACCCCAAGAACCCCAGGAATCCCAGGAGCTCCAGGAATCTCAGGAGGTAATTTCGTGAACGGAGTCCTCGCGACCTTCCGCCGCGAGCTGCGGGCGTACTTCTTCTCGCCGCTCGCCTACGTGGTGCTGTGCTTCTTCCTGCTGGTCAGCGGGGTCATCTTCATCATCCTGGTGAGCCAGTTGAACAACCCCGCCTCCCCGGGCGGACCGCCACTCGGGTTTTTCTTCCAGACGACCTGGCTGATGCTGCTGCTGATCATCCCGGTGCTGACCATGCGCCTGATCAGCGAGGAGCTGCGCTCGGGGTCGATCGAGGTGCTGATGACCGCCCCGGTCACCGAGGGGCAGGTGGTCGGCGGCAAGTTCCTGGCGGCGCTCACGTTCTACGCCGTCCTCTGGCTGCCGACGGTGGTCTATGCCCTGAGCATCAACCTCTATGAAAAGGTGGATTGGGGGCCGGTGGGCTCCGGCTACCTGGGCATCCTGCTGATCGGGTCGCTCTTCGTGTCCATCGGCGTCTTCGCCTCGGCCATGACGCGCAGCCAGCTCCTGGCGGCGATGATCACGGTCGCCCTGATCCTGCTCCTCTTTCTCATCAGCGTGTTCGGGTCGCTCACCGCCAACGACCTGATCAAGAAGACTCTGGACTACCTGAACGTCTGGGACCACATCGAAGAGTTTTCGAGCGGCATCATCGACACCCGCCGTCTGGTCTTCTACCTTTCGGGCACCCTGTTCTTCCTGTTCCTGGCCAGCCGGGTGCTCGAAGACAAGAAGTGGAGATGACGCGATGCCTGACAAGGGGATGAACCAGGGGATCAACCGCCAGCTCGTGAAGACGGGGACTCTGTCGGCCGGCGTGCTGCTGCTCGCCGCCCTGCTCCTCATCGTCAACTACTTCGGCTGGAAGTACTACAAGCGCTTCGACTGGACGGGCGGCCAGCTCTACAGCCTGTCGGAGAAGACGCGCAACGTCCTGAGGGACGTGAAGAAGGACGTGAACTTCATCGTCTTCCTCGCGCCGGACCAGCAGGGGGAGATCTACAAGCCCACGACGGAGCTGCTGGCCCGCTACGGCGCCGCCTCGACGCGGGTGCACGTGCGCATCGTCGATCCCCAGAAGAAGCCTCTAGAGGCCCAGCAACTCGTCCAGAAGTACGGGATCACCACTACCGGCGTGGTCGTCGAGAGCGGCAACGACAAGCGGGTGATCGACGCCAACGACCTGGCCGAGCTGGACTTCAGCACCCTCCAGACCACGGGAGCGCCGCGGATGATGGGCTTCAAGGGCGAGCAGCTCTTCACCAGCGCCATCCTCCAGCTCTCCGAGGGGCGCAAGCCGAAGATCCTGTTCACCACCGGCCATGGCGAGCACTCGCTCGACGACCAGGGCGAGCAGGGCTTTGCCGGCGCCCAGCAGCTCCTGGGGCGCGACAACTTCGAGATGGAGGAGTGGGCCTCGCTCGGCAAGCCGGGCGTGCCTCCGGGGACGGACCTCGTGGTCATCGCCGGACCCCGGGGCAGCTTCGTTCAGCCGGAGCTCGACGCCCTCTCAGCCTACCTGAACAACGGCGGTCGGATGCTCGTGCTGCTCGACCCCACTCCCGGACCGGGCGCCGGCTCGGGCCTCCTGAGCACCGGGCTCGAAGGCTGGCTCGGACGCTACGGCATCAAGGTGGGACAGGATATCGTGGTCGATCCCTCCAGCACGCTGCCGATGTTCGGCCCGGAGACGATCTTCTCCAAGGACTACGGCGATCATCCCGTGACCCGGGCGCTCTCCGCAGGAGGGGTGCCGGTGCTGATGAGCGTCGTCCGCTCGATGGCGCCGGGGAGCGCCCCGGGCATCAAGGTCACGGAGCTGGTGCGCACCTCGGCCGAAGGCTGGGGGGAGACGAACCTCGCGGATCTCCAGCGGGTCCAGCGCGACCCGTCCGACGTGGCCGGCCCGGTGCCGCTCGGCGTCGTGGCCGAGAGCGGCGCCACCGCGCCCGGCAAGCGGCCCATGCGCCTGGTCGCCCTCGGCGATTCGGACTTCGCCGCCAACCAGCTCCTCCAGGCGAACGCGCCGAACGCGGTGCTGCTCGCCAACACCCTGAACTGGCTGGTCGAGCGCGAGGCCCTGCTCGGCATCCCGCCCAAGAAGACGGAGCAGGTCAAGCTCACGTTGACGGGCAACGAATTCAGGATGATCGTGCTGCTGGCGCTGGCCCTGCCCGTCCTGTCGATCGTGCTGGGCACCGTGGTGTTCTTCCGCCGGAGGAGGAGGTAGGCGATGAAGCCGCGCACCTTGCTGATCCTGCTCGTCGCCGTCCTCGGGCTCGGAGCCTTCATCTGGTTCTACGAGCGGGAGCTGCCGTCGAGCGAGGAGCGGAAAGAGCTCGAGAAGAAGGTCGTGAAGGTCGAGAAGGACGACGTCACGGCCGTCACGGTCGAAGCCTCCAAGGGCCGGGTCCGCCTGGAGAGGATCGAGACGCCCAAGCCGGCCAAGAAGGAGGATGAGGAGACGCCGGAGCTGCCGCCCCTATCTGCGGGCAGCGAGTGGAAGATGGTCGAGCCCTTCAACACCCGGGCGGACGCCTTCGCCGTGGACCGGCTGCTCGATTCGGTCATCTCCCTGGACAGGACCAGCACCCTGGAGGACGTGGACCGCAAGGACGTGGGTCTGGACAAGCCCCGGGCCACGGTGCGCCTGAAGACGAAGGACGGCGAGAAGGTGCTCCAGATCGGCGCCGAGGTGCCCCCCGGGGGCTCCCTGATCGCCAGCCTCCAGGGGGAGAAGGAAGCTTACGTGGTGCCCGACTCGATCCTCACCGAATTCGACCGGGAACCCGGGGACTGGCGGGACCGCCTGATGTTCCGGGGCGAGCGCGACGCCATCCAGAGGATCACCCTCAGGGGCCTCCGGGGCGCCGGGACCGGACCCGTGGTCCTCGCCCGGAGGCCGAACGGTTTCTGGATCGAGCAGCCCGTCTCTGACCGGGCGGACCGAGAGGCGGTCGACGGCCTCCTCTCGGACCTCTCCGGACTCACGGCGGAGCGGTTCGCGGACGGTCCCCAGCCGCTGGCGGAGCTGGGCCTGGCCCCGCCGCGCGAGGTGATCGAGGTGGTGTTCAAGGGCCAGCCGAAGCCGGAGCGTGTCGACCTGGGCGCGCCCGTGACCGGCGAGGCGGCTCCCGAGGGGCAGACGGCGGGCGAGCTGACCTGGGCCCGGGCGGCGAACACGGTCTTCCAGGTCCGCACCCGTCTGGCCGAGTCCGTCCGCCGCGCTCCGGCCGACTGGCGCTCGCGGCAGCTCTCCGCCCTGGAGGTGCACGATGTCGAGACGGCCACGGTGCGCGACGACAAGACCTCCTTCCGGCTCACCCGCTCGGACGCGGACTGGAAGCGGGGTGACACGCTGATCTCCTTCCTGCCGGTCTCCAACCTCCTCTCGGCCGTGACCGGCGCCAAGGCCGACCGCCTGTTGACGCCTCAGGAGTCCCAGACGATGCAAGCGGGCCTCGCCAAGCCGCTCTTCACCTTCACCCTGAAGAGCAAGGATATGGGGGAGGAGACGCTGACCCTCTATCCTCCGCTGTCCGAAGGGGTGCCAGCCCGGTCGAGCGGTCGGCAGACCGTGTTGCTGCTGCCGAAGAGCGCGCTTCAGGAGATCCAGAAGAAGGTGTCGGAAGTGCGGACGGCGAAGGCGGTGACGCCGGCGAAGTAGGGGGCGCTCCCCGGGGCGCTACGCAACAGTCACTGGAGCGGCGGCCCCTCCCCCCCCGCGCGCGCCGCCGCACGGGCGGCGACCACCCGGGAGAGCCGGAACAGGAGGCGGGCCCGGTCCGCACCCGGCAGGGCGATCCACGCGGCGAGGGCCTTCCGGGCGGCGGCCACGGC
>CAXTNS010000669.1:256-3890 GCA_964245465.1 uncultured Thermoanaerobaculia bacterium | reverse complement strand
GTGCCGTTCGATCGCTCTTCGATCAGGCGGCTGATCTCGACCATGGTGCTCGCCGGGCGGATGTCGCGGAAGAACTCTCCATGGGCCTTCCCGATCTCCTGCCAGCGGCGATGTCGGTGGTAAAGACGCGAGTGCGCACCACGTCCTGGAGCCGCGCGCCGGCCTTGCCCAGGGCGGCCTCAATGTTCCTCAGGGTCTGCACGGTCTGGACGTAGGGATCGCCGATCCCTACGACGTTGCCATTCCCGTCCACGGCCGTGGTACCGGCCACGTGGACGTAGGGACCCACGCGCACGGCGCGGGAGTATCCGACGATCGGCTCCCACGGGGCGCCGCTCGATACGTTCTGCCGTTCGTTCTCCATGGTCGCTGATTCTGGCACACCTCTTGCGAAGGAAAAATTGCAGAACGCGGTGACCTTGAACATCAAGGTCCAGTGCTTCTCCTCAGGGAATTGAAGCAGGGCACGCCGCAGTAAACCTACAACGGAAGGAGAGGTCACGATGGCGAAACGAACTGATGTCGGCGGAGGCCGAGGCACGGCCACGCCCAACCTCGACCCATCTCACGAGCTGCCGGCCAACACCGGGACCTCCACGCTCGGCGCCAGCTCCACGGGAACGCCGGGAACGTCCACCGGCGCCTCCGGGGTGACGGGCACGGGCAGCAATCTCGGGAGCGGTTCCCTCGGTAGCACCGGTTCTCTCGGGGACCCGGGCTCCGGGGTGAACGCGGCGGGCACCTCCGGCCCGCAAGGAGACCAGGGGAGCCAGGGAGTCGCCCAGCAGGCCAAGGAGCAGGCGAAGAGCCTGGCGAGCGAGGCCAAGGACCAGACGGTCAAGGTGGCCGAGCAGGCGCGCGATCACGTGCAGAACCTCGTCTCGGAGCAGAAGGACCAGGCGGCCGAGCGCCTCGGCTCCCTGGCCGGCGCGTTGCGCGAGGCCGGCCGCAAGCTCAACGAGGGCGAGCAGGGCGGCGATTTCGGCCGCTACGCGGACCGAGCCGCCGAGCAGGTGGAGCGGCTCTCGAGCTACCTGCGCGACAACGACCTGCGCGGCTTCGTGCGGGACACCGAGGAGTTTGCTCGCCGCCGGCCCGAGGTGTTCCTGGGCGGTGCCCTCCTCGCGGGGCTGGCGCTGGCCCGCTTCCTCAAGGCTTCCAGCCCGAACCGGGGCTTTGACGGCTACGAGGGTGGGAACTGGACGGGCTATCCCCAGTCGGCCACCGGCCGGTCGCCCTACACGGGTACGGGCCGTTCTTCCTATACCCCGGCACGCCGCAACCCCGACACGGCCACCACGGCGAACGCCGGCACGACGTCCTACGACGCGCCGTTGGGGGTATGAGCCATGGCCGTAGCAAACGAGCGCAAGGATGAACGGTCCATTGGGCAGTTGCTGAAGGAGCTGACCCAGGAGAGCAGCACCCTGCTGAAGCAGGAGGTGAACCTCGCCAAGACCGAGATGTCCGAGAAGGCGTCGCGCGTCGGGGCCAACCTCGGCGAGGTCGCCGTGGGCGGCTCGGTCGCCCTCCTGGGAGCCATCGCCTTGCTGATGGCGGTGATCTACGGACTGGGAGCCATCCTCAACAACTTCCTCTCTCCCGAGACGGCGTCCTGGCTGGCGCCGCTGATCGTCGGCGGGATCCTTGCCGCGGTCGGCTACTCCATGATCAAGAAGGCCCTCGAAACTCTCAAGCGTGAAAGCCTCACTCCCGAGAAAACCACCCAGAGCTTGCAGGAGAACAAAGAATGGCTCAAACAGAAGATTTCCTGAATGACGACGATCTGAACGCGAGCTCCGGCCAGAGCTCCAGGGAGATCCGCTCCGAGATCGACCGTACCCGCGCTGACCTGGACGAGACCTTCGCCGCCCTGGACTCCAAGCTGACTCCCTCACAGATCGGGCTGGAGCTCTGGCACCTCTTCAAGGGCGGCTCGAGCGCCGGCGCCGGCAAGCTGTGGCGGGTCGCCCGCGAGCATCCCATGCCCGCGGCCGTGATCGGTCTGGGTCTCGGCTGGCTGCTGGTCGAGAGCTCGAAGAAAGAGGACGTCCGCACCGCCGACTACGGCTCCTACCGCGCCGGCTACGTCGGAAACTACGGCTCCGGCCGAAGCTCCTACGCTGCCACGGGCTATGAATCCGACGAGTACGAGTCTGTAGAGGGCGGCCGCCTCTCCGCCGCCAAGGACGCCGCCAAGGACAAGATCCATGACGTGGCGGACAGCGCCAAGGAGGCCGTCGGGGCCGCCCGCGAAAAGGTGGGGGACGCCGCCGACTGGACCAAGGACCATGCGCTCGACCTCGGCCACCGCGCCAAGGGCCAGGCCCAGGCTCTGAAGGGCAAGGCCAAGTACCAGGCCCGCCGGGCCAGGACCGGCCTCTGGCAGACGCTGGAGGAGAACCCCCTGATCGTGGGCGCCGCCACGCTCGCCGTCGGCGTCATCGCCGGGCTCCTGATCCCGGAAACGGAGAAGGAGAACGAGCTGATGGGCGAGACCCGCGACCACCTGTTCGAAGAGGTGAAGGAAGCGGGCCAGGATGTCCTGGAGAAGGGCAAGCACGTGGCCGAGGCCGTGGCCGACAAGGTCAAGGACGAGGTCAAGAACGCCGGCCTGACTCCCGAAGGCGTGGCCGAGAAGGTCAAGAACGTGGCCAAGGAGGCCGTGAACACCGCCAAGGAAGAGGCCAAGAACCAGGACCTCACACCGGCGGCGCTCAAGACCGAGGTCCACGAGCCCGAGCTGGCCAAGAGGTAAACCACACCCTCGTCAGGCCTGGCCCGGGGTACGCTCCGGCCGGGCCTGACCCCAATATCACGATATCCTCAGGGCGCCATGACGACGCGTCTCATCGAGCCCCCCCCCGGCCAGGAATCCGTTTGGGACTACCCCCGGCCGCCGGCGCTGGAAGATTCCCCCCGCCACGTCCAGGTCCGCTTCAACGGCGTCACCATCGCCGACACCCGCCGCGCCAAGCGCGTGCTGGAGACCAGCCATCCTCCCGTCTACTACATCCAGCCCGAGGACGTCCGGATGGAGTTCCTGAAAGGGAACCCGCGGGCCACCTGGTGCGAGTGGAAGGGCCTCGCCCGCTACTACGATGTCGAGGTGAACGGCCAAAAGGCCGAGACCGCCGCCTGGTACTACCCCCTGCCGACTCGCATCTACGAGCCCATGATGGGCTACGTCGCCTTCTATCCCCAGGCCATGGAGGCCTGCTTCGTGGACGGCGAGCGCGTGCAGGCCCAAGAAGGGGACTTCTACGGCGGCTGGGTCACGAGCGATGTCGTAGGACCGTTCAAGGGCGGCGCCGGCACGATGGGCTGGTAGATATCCCTACAGACCCCTACAGAAGATGGAATTCCGGGTTGGGCTTGCCCTCGGCGAAGCGCGACGGCCGGAGGGCGTGGACATCCATCGTCCGGGCCTCGCCGTCCAGGATCATCTCCGCCAGGAGTTGGCCCAGAGCCGGGGAGTGCATCACCCCGTGGCCCGAGGAGCCGTTGATCAGCCAGAAGTTTTCGAGGTTGGGGACCCGTCCGAGAAGAGCATGCTTGTCCGGCGACATCTCATAGAGCCCGGCCCAGCAGGCGGCGCGGTCCACGGGCACGTCCGCCAGGCAGGGGACGCGGG
>CAXTNS010000669.1:0-246 GCA_964245465.1 uncultured Thermoanaerobaculia bacterium | reverse complement strand
TCCTGCGGCCAGAGCAGCAGCACGCGCCCGTCCCGCACCCTCAGGTGGAAACCGTCTTCGAGGAAGATCGTCATCGGCATCTCTTCGGGCAGCATGGAGGTCGGGACCGTGGGAGCGATCTGCCGGCGCAAAGGGGAGACCGGGACGATTGCACCCGCGAGACGAGCCAACTCTCCCGCCCAGGCGCCCGCCGCGTTCACCACGTGCCGGGCCGCGATGGGGCCGGAGGAGGTCTCGACCCGCAGC
>CAXTNS010000668.1:0-3891 GCA_964245465.1 uncultured Thermoanaerobaculia bacterium | reverse complement strand
CACCTGGGGGGCACGGTGCGGCGGGTGATGATCTCGGCCGACGCCGATGCCGCCGATCCGGCGGACGTGGCGCTCTGTCTGGGCCTCAACGAGGAGACCTTCGATCCGGACCGTCACGCCGTGATCAGCAACGCCTCCTGCACCACCAACGCCCTGGCCCTGGTGGCAAAGGTGTTGCACGATCGCTTCCGGGTCCGCCGGGCCCTGATGAGCGCGGTCCACAGCTATACCGAGAACCAGAGATTGCTCGACCTGCCGCACTCCGACCCACGCCGTTCGCGGGCGGCGGGGCTCAACATCGTCCCCACCTCGACGACGGCGCCGGAGGCGCTGGGGCTGCTGATCCCGGAGCTGGCCGGCCGGGTCGAGGGGCTCGCCGTGCGCGTGCCCACGCCCATGGTGGCGATGCTGGACCTGGTGGCGGAGCTGGAGCGGGAGGCCACGGCTGAGACGGTGCGCCAGGCATTCCGTGATGCCGCGAATGCCTCAGATACAGCGGGCTCGATGGCGGGCGTCCTCGGGGTTTCGGAGGAGGAGCTGGTCTCCTCGGACTTCATCAACGATCCGCGCTCGGCCGTGGTGGACCTGCCGCTCGTGCAGATCGTGGACGGCGGACTCGCTCGGGTGGTGGCGTGGTACGACAACGAGTGGGGATACGCCCACCGGCTGGCGGACCTGCTGGGTCTGCTGGCGCGGCGGGACGGCTGAGAGGAGGGTGACGGTAATGGCGAATGTGGCGAATCTGCTGACCCTGGACGACCTCGATGACCGCGGCCTTGCGGGCCTCTCCGGCAAGCGGGTCTTCGTGCGAGTGGATTTCAACGTCCCGACCTCCAGCGACCACAAGGTCCTGGACGCGACCCGGATCGAGGAGGCGATCCCCACGATCCGGGAGCTCTCCGAGGCCGGTTGCATCGTGATCCTCGCCTCGCATCTCGGGCGGCCCAAGGGCCAACCCGATCCGCGCTACACCCTGCTGCCGGTCACCTACGAGCTCGAGAGGCTCCTGGGCGGCGCGGTCCGCTTCGCCCATGACTGTGTCGGTCCGCAGGCCGAGTCGGTGATCCGCGAGATGGATCCCGGGGAGGTCGTGCTGCTGGAGAACCTCCGTTTCTATGCCGAGGAGGAGAAGAACGAGCCGTCGTTCGCCGGGAAGCTGGCCGGTCTGGCTGAGATTTACGTGGACGACGCCTTCGGGGCGGCCCACCGGGCTCACGCCTCGATCGTGGGAGTGGCCGAGCGGCTGGAGCGCAAGGCGGCCGGCCGTCTGCTGGCCCGCGAGGTGGAGGCTCTGGGACGGCTCCTGGGCGAGCCGGAGCGGCCGTTCGCGGCCCTCCTGGGCGGCGCCAAGATCGAGGGCAAGATCGACACGCTGGAGAACCTCCTGCCCCGGCTCGACCTGCTGCTCCTGGGTGGCGGCATGGCCAACACCTTCCTGGCGGCCCAGGGGCACGACCTCGGCGCCTCGCTCTTCGAGCCGGACCGGGTGGACCTGGCGCGGACGATCCTGGAGCGCGCCCGGGCCAAAGGCACGGAGGTCCTCCTGCCGCGGGACGTGGTGGTGACGGATGATCTCGACGCTCAGGGGCGGGTCGAGACGGTGCCGGCGGACCGGATCCCCGCGGGCACCAAGGCGGTGGACATCGGACCGCAGACGCGGAAGGCCTTCGCGGAGGCCGTGGGCCGCGCCCGCACGCTGTTCTGGAACGGTCCCCTGGGCGTGTTCGAGAAGCCGCCCTTCGACGCCGGCACCCGCGAGGTGGCGCAGGCCCTCGCTGGGTGTCCCGGATTCTCGGTGATCGGCGGCGGCGAGACGGTGGCGGCCGCCAACCAGGCCGGCGTGGCGGACAAGATCGGCCACGTCTCCACGGGCGGCGGCGCCTCGCTGGAGCTCCTGGCCGGCAAGACGCTGCCCGGGGTGGCCGTTCTGGAAAAACCGGAGGAGGGCCGGTGAGCTCCGAGCGGCGCCGGCCGGGCCGGCGGATAATAGCCGCTAACTGGAAGATGAACCTGCTCAAGGGGGATGCGGCGGAGTTCTGCCGCGACCTCAAGCGCGGGCTCGCGGCCCCGCCCGAGGTGGACGTGCGGGTGGTGATCTTCCCCTCCTTCCCCCTGGTCCCGGTCGTGGCGCGGGAGCTGGTGGACAGCGAGGTCGAGGTGGGCGGCCAGGACCTCTCGCCCGAGGACAAGGGGGCTTTCACCGGTGACGTCTCGGGGCCGCAACTCGCGGACGCCGGCTGCGCCTGGGTGCTCTGCGGCCACAGCGAGCGGCGGCAGTACCACGGCGAGACGGACGAGACCGTGGCCCGCAAGGCGAGCGCCGCCGCGCGCCACCACCTGACGCCCATGATCTGCCTGGGCGAGACCCGCGACGAGCGCCGGGCGGGGCGGACCTTCGAGGTGCTTGAGCGCCAGCTCCGCGCGGCGCTGGCGGATCTCGCCCTGAAGGAATGGGCGCAGCAGCCCTTCGCCCTGGCCTACGAGCCGGTCTGGGCCATCGGCACCGGCGAAACGGCGACTCCGGAGATCGCCCAGGAGGCCCACCGGTTCCTGCGCGAGACGCTGGACACCGTCGTCCTTGGGGGCGGAGGCGCGGACTCCGTGCCCATCCTGTATGGCGGCTCGGCCACGCCGGACAACGCCCCCGGGCTGATCGCCCAGCCGGACATCGACGGCTTCCTCGTGGGCGGGGCCAGTCTTGACCCACAGAAATTCCTTGCTATCATTCGTGGTTCCGGCTGACGGGCGCACCGCTAGAGGAAGGCCCGGGTCGACTTGCGCCCGTTGGGAGGCCCTGCACCGTGATCTATCTGTTGTACGTCATTCACGTCCTGGTTTGCTTGTTCCTGATCCTCGTCGTCCTGCTCCAGCAGGGCAAGGGCGCGGATCTTTCGGTCTTCGGCGGTGGCAGCACCCAGACCGCCTTCGGCGCCCGTGGCGCCACGACGCTGCTGCACAAGCTGACGGTGGCCTCGTTCGTGATCTTCATCCTCACCACGGTGTCGATCGCCATCCTGAAGGGTGGCCCCTCCGGCACGGTGATGGCGGGTGCGGCCGCGAACAAAGGCAAGGCGGCTCCGACCGCCCCGGCGAAGCCGGTGACTCCGGCTCCAGCTCCGAAAACACCAGCAGCTCCGGCTCCGCAGTAAGCGAGCCGCTCCGGGAATTGGAATATCATTCCGGGGCTTGCCGTTCGTAGACGTTCGTAGGGAAGTCGCTCTTTGAGCCCAAGTGGCGGAATTGGTAGACGCGCACGTTTGAGGGGCGTGTGGGGCAACCCGTGCCGGTTCGAGTCCGGCCTTGGGCACCATCCTTTCTTCGATCCATCCTGGTCGATCCTGCCGAGAAGTACCATCCAATCCCCTGGGTGGCGCCAGCGCTTGATTTTTTTCTGCGCTGGTGAGAGGATGCCCGCAAATATTTCTGTCTGACGAAAAGGTAGGTCTACGCGCCGTGTGGCGAGACGAGGTTGACCTGCAGCGATGCGGTTCCGTCGCGCTTTCGTGACGTTCGGGGCCTCCGGGCGACCGGAACCCGTGTATTCAGAAAGGAGTAGCGGTATGACTGAGCAGGGAACGGTCAAGTGGTTCAACAACGCGCAAGGCTATGGCTTCATTCAACCCGCGACCGGGGGAGAAGACATCTTCGTCCACCACACGGCCATCGTCGCTGACGGATTCAGGACGCTGAACCAGGGAGAAAAGGTGAGCTTCGAGATCGTTCAGGGACCGAAGGGGCTTCAGGCCCGCAACGTCCTGCGCGGTTGACGGTTTCGCTGCTTCGGCAGATCAGCTTGGGCGGTAGACAGCCGGATCAGGCCGGATACACTAGAGCTATGACCGAACCGACCGAAGTCAGCTTCAAGCCGGAAGCGCCGGCCCAGCCCCCAAC
>CAXTNS010000667.1:0-3892 GCA_964245465.1 uncultured Thermoanaerobaculia bacterium | reverse complement strand
CTTCCAGGGTTCCCTCCAGGGGGCCGTGCCGCGGTCGTAGCAGCCGGTGACCTTCGCGCCGTCCTTCTCCTTCTTGAGATGGAACCGCTGCCCTTCGTTGTCGTAGGTGCCCGTGACGTCCGGCGGCGGGTTGTGGGTCAGCCGTTCGCCGAACGCCTTGAGTTCCATGATCTGGGCGATGTCGTTCGTCGTCTGCATGCTCTTGACGGTCAGGCGCAGCCAGCGGCCGGGCACCTCGGCCGAGGTACGGAAGGTCTGACCGTCCTTGAGGGCGGCGGAGAGCGTGGCGGCCGCGATCGGCTGAAAGCCGGCCGTCGCGCTGGTGTCGGACATCTCGACCAGGACCTGCTTCGGCAGCCGCCCCTCGAACTCGTCGTTCGCGGTGTCGAGCTGGACGCTCCGGATCAGGCTGCGGTCGGCCAGCTCGATGACGATGGGCTGGCTGAACTGGCCGGCAACGCTCGTCCAGCCGGTCCGCGGATCTTCATCGAGGAGGAACCAGGCCTCCGCTCCCGCTCCCGGCGCCTCGGGACGCTGCACGACGATCGCCCCCGCCGCCAGGCCGGCCAGATCCTCGGCCGCCGGAGGCTTCGCCGAGGGAGGGGCGGGTGCGGTGGAGGACACCGGGCGTGATGCGAAGGCAACGACGAAGAGCAGGGCGGCGGCTGGCAGAGCATTCCGTTTCATGGTGGGCGGCTTCATAGTGGGCAAATTTTAGCACCCGGGATCTCAACCTGGCCTCAGCCGCGCCAACAGTTCGTGCTCAAGATGCCAGTCGCTGCGCGCGGGCATCGAGCCGCAACGGCTCTCCGTCGACGCCCTTGCTCCCGAGGCCGGACAGGCGATCGCCTCGGCGCGCCTGGTGGTCACGGGTAGGCGGCGACAGTATCCTCTCCGTCTCTCAGTGGGTGACGGCAGGGACGATCCTCGGTGTGAACTCCGCCCTCGTTCGAGCGTCGGCCATCTCGCTCTGACCCGGCGGGAGGACTTTTCCCAGATCTTCGGTCAGATCGCGCTGGATGGCTGAGGAGTACAGTAATGACTGGCGTGCCCTACGACCCGCCGTTTAACATCGTGCCGTCGAACTGAGGGAGCAAATCGCCCGTCAATTTTAACGGCCTTGGTAGGTGGCGCTCACTCGGGTGGTTCCGCCCCACGCCGATTTGAGACGATAGCCAGAGCGCGACTGCGTGCTTTCTGATTTCCTCGGATCGCATCCCCGAGCACCTTTCGCCGCTTGTCATCAGTCAAATCAATGCGAACAGTATTGGCTCTATAGCCTGAGAGCTCCGCGACCTCCTCGACAGACAGGCCGCGCTCAGCGTCACCAAGCATCTCATCTCGGAAGCGGCGGATGGTGAGACCGTCCCGCTCGGAGAGATCATCAGGTTCGGCCCCCTCAGTCGCCGCTTCCGAGACGTCGAAGTTATGAACCGAGTCCGCTCGCCGAGTTCTTCGAGGCGCTGGTTCTCCATCTGGATGGCCATGTACAAGGACTGGTAAGGTAGGTCAGGGTACTTTTCTTCATTCCGAATCTCCTCGAGGAGTGACTGGAGGCGTGCTCTCCCGCCAAGTTCACGGAGTCGCCGCTCGATTCGATCTACTCGCCTCACTGCCATCGGGATCCTCCCGGTTTCTTTCCCGTGAATTTCGTCTAAGGAAGGTAGACCGCGGAGTCAGTTGCCTGCGAAAGGATTCTCAACGGTGACCCCGCTGTAGACCTGCCCGTCGCCAAGATCCTCCGAGAGGACTCTCTTGCACCCGGCCTGACGAGCCGCTTCGAGGATGGCGGCGTCCCAGGGAGAGATCTTTGATCGCTGAGCGAGGCCAAGCGCCGCCAACACCATCTCAGGGGTCATCTCAATGACGGGCCACTCCGCGAAGGCTCGGACATACTCCAGTGCCTCACGAGGAGAGAGGCCGATCTTCGCCTTCTTGGTAATGTTGACGTATATCTCAAACATGACCTGAGTGCTGATGGCGAAACATCCTTCCGTGAAGCCTCGCGCCACAATCTCTCGCGCCCTGCTCTGCTTCTGCGGCTCGTCGTGGCTGACAGCGTAGACGAGCACGTTGGAGTCCACGAAGGCTACGAGATCAGCGCTCATGAAGCTCATCCCTGGAGGGACGAGGACCGCCGAGATGAACGGAGGGCCGGTCGAGAAGAGGCTGAATGCGTTCCAATGCCGCGAGGCGCCGGCTCTCCTGACCCACCATGTCTTTCAAGAACTGCCGCACCATCTCATTGATGGAGGTCCGTCGCTGGGCCGCCACAGCCCGGGCCTCGCGCAAGAGATCTTCTTCGACAACCAAGGTCACGTTCAATCTCCTTACCGCCATATCTTCTGGTCCCTCCTAGAGCCAGAATAGCACGGGTTTCGTGCAATCTGAGATCAGGGAGTCCGCCCAAGCCGCAGTCGCGCCAGCAGCTCCGCATCCACCCGCGCCTTGACGGTGCGGCGGTCGAGCCCCAGGCGGCGGGCGGCTTTCTGGTAGTTGCCGGTCTCGGCGTAGACCAGTGTGCAGTAGCGGCCCAGGATCTCATCCGCTGAGAGCCCGGCGGAAAGGATTTCTTCCGCCAGAGCCCGGCGCGGGTCCTCGGCCGGTACCCGGGATGCAGGGAGATACTCGCGGCGGATCAGGACGTTGCTCACGCACTGCGCCAGCTCGCGGACGTTGCCCGGCCAGGGATAGTCACGGCCTAAATGGCGGTCGATCCAGGCGACGACCTCCCGGGCCAGCTCGGGGGCCAGCTCTTCCCCCACCTGACGCTCGGCCAGGAAGAGGACGAGGTCCGGGATCTCCCGCGGCGAGTCGCGGACGCGCTCGGCGAGCGACGGCGTCTCGATGCGGTCGGCGCAGAGGCGGTAGTAGAAGTCTTCCCGGAAACGGCCGGCCTCCATCTCCCGATCGAGATCGCGGTTGGTGGCCGCCACCACCTTGCCGCGGAAGCGCCTCTCCCGGGTGTCCCCCAGGCGCTGGAAGGTGCGCGTCTCCAGCACCCGCAGCAGCTTCACCTGGATGGCGGCGTCCACCTCGCCGATCTCATCCAGGAAGACGGTGCCGAGCGGCGGGCAGACCTCGAACCAGCCCGTGCGGTCACCAACGGCACCCGTGAAGGCGCCCCGGCGGTGGCCGAAGAGCTCCGATTCGATGAGCGTCGGCGAAAGAGCCGAGAGGTTGAGAGGGAAGAAGGACTCCTCGGGGCGCTCGCCGAAGCTCCGCGTCTCCGGGTCGAACGGGATGTAGCGCGACAGGGCGATGGCCCGCGCCACCAGCTCCTTGCCCGTGCCCGAGGGGCCGGTGATGAGGGTGGTTACGTCCCCCAGGCGCTGGTAGAGACCCCGCTGGTAGCGCCGCAGGTCGTGCGTGAAGATCGACTGCCAGACCTGGGCGCGCAGCCGCGCCACCGGCATCGAGCCGCCCACGATCGAATGGAACGTGGAGTGAAAGGCGCGGCGGACCTGGAACGAGCAGGCGAAGAGGTGAGCCGGGTCGAAACGGCGCTTCAGCCGGCGGGCGGCCGGCGCCAGGAAGCGCTCGCAGTCGGCGGCGAAATCGTCGTAGAAGCCGAAGCCCGGCCGGCGTTTTCCCGCCCCAATCGCCGCTTCGATCGCCGCGTAAAGCCGCGCCTGGTAGCGGTAGTAGAGGAGGTGGACGACGAGGTCCTGATAGAGCTCGGCCTCCTCCGCCGTACCCTGCGCTCCCCTCGCCAGCCGCTCCCGAAGCTCCTCGGCCAGAGCCGCCGAGCGCTCGATAATCCGCTTTTCATTGGGATTCTCGCCTACGGTATCGCCCCGCCGCGAATGCCAGACCGCATCGAAAGGCACATGCTCTTTGCCCAGCGCCTGCCGTTCCCACTCGATCCGCTCGGGCAGGAACGGGTTTCCAT
>CAXTNS010000666.1:0-3902 GCA_964245465.1 uncultured Thermoanaerobaculia bacterium | reverse complement strand
AGGCAGGACGGCCTGGACCGGCTCGCCGCCGATATCGTCGCCGGTATGGGGGAATCTCGTGCGGAGGATCGAGTGCCGGCGGGAGCCCTCCGCGATGCGAGCGTGGATCCTGCCCGGACCGATGCGCCCCTGGAAGCGGAGCACCGCCGTCAGGTTTCCGGCTCCCAACCCTTCCTGTTCGCGCCACCAGATCTCGCGCTGATGTTGAGCGAGAGGTACCTGGCGGGCCTCGTCCAAGGCCGGCTCGGCGCGCACCGACAAGGGTGCCTCAAAGGGCTGGTCCACGACCTCGTCCTCGCTCATGCTCATCGCCAACTCCCATCGGTCGCGGGCCTCGCGGCGCCGCTCTCGCGAGCGACCAGCCGCAGCTCGCTGGTGAAACGGTTCCCTGCCGCGTCAGTGAGCCACGTCTGGTCAATCCGCGGCATCATCTCGGTGAGGGTCACCTCCGCGCCTTCCGGAGCGGCGCGCGCGACCCTCGCCAACCGCATGAAAAGGTCGACGTACAGAGGGCTGTCGAAGTCGAGATAGCACGGCTTGGCCTCGGTGGTGAGCTTGTAGAAGCAGAACCGCGGCAGGCCGGTGCGGCGGGCCCAGCGGCGGACTGCGAGGAAGCGCTCGCCGCGGTCCTGGATCTCGGCCATGTCGAGAGCGGCGGCACCGAGCCACCAGCGCTCCCGCGCGATCACCACGGAGTCGACGGTCACCCTCGGCGACCGCGCCGTCTTCGGCAGCAGCGAGCTGACGCTCGAGCTGCACTCGCGGTTGAGGTGATAGCTGAACAGGTCGACCGCGGGGAAGCGGACGCTGCCATCGCGGCTCCGCCCCCGCAGCCCGTCGACGGTCTCCTCGATGATCACGTCGCCAGCGGGAAGCACCCGCGAGCGCGGCCCGCCGGGAGGCTCGTCCGCGAATTGAAACTGATGGAACTGCGGCAGCGCCATGCCCAGGGCCAGCCGCTGCGGCCAGCTCTGTTTGGGGAGCTGCGGGAGCACCCAGACCCGCTCGTCCGCGTCCGCGGCGAGGACCCCCTGCAGCTCCCCGGCGTCCGGATGCAAGGCCACGAAGCACGAGGACAACATCGTGTTGCTGGCGTGAACCTCGCCGAGGACGATCTCGTAGTCCCCCCGCCGCAACGCTTCCTCGCCGTCGGCGGCCACCAGGACATCCGGGCTGAAATAGCGGGCCAGGCTCCAGGCCGGCTTCGGATCGCCGAACGCCGTGGCGAAGCGCTCCACCAGTTCCTCCGACGTGAACCGCAGCCGCCGCTCCCTCACCCCCGCCAGGCCCAGCACCTCCGACCAGCGCCGCTGGTACTCCCGCTCCGCCGCCACGAAGCACTCGTCGCGCTCCCGCTTCAGGAACAGCGACGACAGCGCCTGGACGTAGAACCCGTGGCCGTCCACCGTTTCGCGGCTCCCTCGGCGCCGCAGCTCTCCATGCAGCGCCAGCAGCTTCTCCTCCACCCGCCGCGTGATCTCCCCCGACAGCCAGCGCTCAGCGCTCATCACCAACCCAAGAGGCGATCCCAGACGGGAAAGCAGCTCCGGTCCGAACCGCGCCTCCACGTCCCGGCGGCAGTCCTCGTAGACCAGGCCCCGGGCCGCGTACGTGCGGCCCTCGTGGTGGCGCGCCGGTCCCCCGGTCAGACGCGAGAAGCTCTCCTCCAGATCTCGCAACGCAGCCCCGAGCGCCCGCGCGCCGTCCGCCGCCGCCACCTTCCGCCGCCCCTCCCGCAGCTCCTCCAGCGCCGCCAGGGCCGGCTCGCGCAGCGCCTCCGGCTCGACGCGCCGCAACTGCTCCTCCAGCGTCCGGTCCGGGTGCAGCTCCAGCGGCACCTCCAGAGCCCAGGTGACGATCCGCCGACGGGACAGATCCTCCAGACAGGCATAGACCTCCGCCTCGCCTCTCAACCCCAGAGACCTGTCGGCCATCAGTTCCAGCGCCAGATCCCGTGCCATCCGCCGGCCATCGCACGACGCCAGCAGCCGCAGCTCCATCGCTGACAGACGAACCGGCGCGCCGAACGGCAGGTGCAGCATCTCTCCTTCGAGGTGGAAGCTCGACTTCAGCCGCGGCGCCAGCCACGGACGCAAGGCCGGCTCGGCCGACAGCCGCTGGGCCAGGGCGTCGATGCACCAGTTCTCGAAGAAGACCTCGCGCCGGGCCAGCAACTCCCGGCCCGGCCGCACCCGCGCCGCCGGACCCTCTTCCACCCACTCGGCGTAGCCCAGGGGACCGAAGAAGCCGACCGTGTCGTTCTTCACACAGTAGCGCTGGAGGTAGCTCGCCACCAGCTCTTCGTGCTTGCGCCGCTGTGACGGACGCCGGCCGGGCTCGGCCGGGTGGCGGAGGATGACGTCGAAGGCGGTCTCGACGGCGTGCCGGTTCTGCCAGGTCACGGCTTCGCGGAAACGCTCGTCCGCCGCCAGGCACTCGATCTCCTGGCGAAGGCGGAAGACCTCGCGGGCATAGGTCTCCGCGAGCTCCGCGCGGCCGGCATCGAGCGTCTCGCGGTCTCCCGGGCCGCCCTCCCCGCAGCGCGCCTCGAGGTCGAGGAGACGGTCGGCGGCCACCGCGGAGGCCGACGACTCCAGCCGCAGCACGCCTTCGGCCGGGAAGCCGGCGCCGCGCAGGAAGATCGGGCGCCAGAGGCTCCAGGAGCTTCCCGGCAGGGGTACGAGGTGGCGGAGGGCCGGCGCGGGCTCCGGGCGCTCCACGAAGGCGAACAGGGGGTCGTCCTCGGGATCCGTTGCGGGCAGCACCGGATCCAGCTCCCGACGCGCGGTATCCGACCACTCGAACAGGAGTTGATGGCGCTCCTGCGGCGTCAGCAGGTCGAGATCGGCGAACGGCCGGTCCGAATGACGGACGATCTGGCCGAGGAGGACCTGGAAGTGCTCCAGCATCCGCAACGCCGTGGCGGTCTGGAACAGCGCGGCGTCGTGGACGAGGATCGCCAGCAGCCCGGCGGGGGTCTGCTTCAGGGTCAGGGAGAGATCGAAACGAGCCCGGCCCACCTCGAGCTCTCTCGGCTCGACGGCGAGCCCCGCCAGCTCCAGGCTCGTCGCCCCCTCAAGGGCGAACAGCGCCTGGAACAGGGGGGTACGGTCCAGTTGCCGCTCGGGGCGCAGCTCCCGGACCAAGCGCTCGAACGGCACGTCCTGGTGGGAGTAGGCGCCGAGCGCCGTCGACCGCACCTGCGCGAGCAGTTGCAGGAACGTCATCTCCCGGGTCAGCCGAGTGCGCAGCACCAGCGTGTTGATGAACAGGCCGATCAGGTCGCGGACCTCCGGGCGGCCGCGGCCGGCGGTCGGCGTCCCCAGGGAGATGTCGGTCTGCCCCGTGTAGAGGTGGAGTTGCGCCGTGAAGGCGGCGAGGAGGGTCATGAACAAGGTCGTGCCCTGCCGCTGACCGAAGCTCTCCAGAGCCTCTCCCAGCTCCGGCGCGATCCCGAGCTGGACGGCGGCCGAGCGGGAAACGCGGCCGGAGCCGCGCGGCCAGTCCACCGGCAGGTCCAGGCTGTCGGGCGCCCCGGCCAACTGCTCGCGCCAGTAGGCGAGCTGGGGGTGCAGGGCCTCCCCCTCCAGCCACTCGCGCTGCCAGGCGGCGAAATCGGCGTACTGGATCGGCAGCTCCGGCAGGTCCGGCTCCCGGCCGTCGAGGGTCGCCCCGTAGAGCAGTCCCAACTCGCGGTTGAGGATCATCGACGACCAGCCGTCGCCGATGAGGTGGTGCATCACGAACAGCAGGAGGTGCTCCTCGGCACCGAGCCGGAAGAGAGCGACCCGGAACAGGGGGCCGGCGGTGAGGTCGAACGGCCGGCGCCCCTCGGCGAGCGCCAGGGTCATCGCCGTGCCCCAGCGCCGGCCGGGGGGGAGGTTGGCCAGGTCGGTGACCGG
>CAXTNS010000665.1:0-3910 GCA_964245465.1 uncultured Thermoanaerobaculia bacterium | reverse complement strand
CCTCGCCGGCGCTGCCCGCAGCCGGGGCGTCGGCGCCGGTCGAGACCGAGATGACGAAATCCTCATGGGTATGAACGTCTGGCGCGATGATCGGTCGCCCTTCGGCTGCCGCACGGCCGGTGATCCCGGAGCCCGGCCGGATCGCGCGCGCCAGCCTGCCCGGTGAATTCCGGTTCGTGCACCTCCAGGGCGACCGCGCCAGCGAGGCGTTGCTCTCCAGGCTCTCGGGTGTGGTGCCGCTCCAGCCCCGGTTTCAGGTGGACGAATTCGTGGTCTACGACGCTCGTCCGGCCTTCTTGCCCAGAATGTAGTACTGGGCGCCGAGCGGCAGCCAGGAGAGCGCGCGCTCGAACACCCTGTAGGCCCGGGTCCGCCAGGGAAGGAACAGGATGTAACGGCGCTCGACGAGCCTCAGGCCGACCTTGTGAAGCAGCCGCTTCGCGGTGTTCGCGGTGAGCAGGACGGCGTCGTGATCGAACTCGCAGCGGGACACGACGAGCCGGGTCAGCGGATTCAGGGGATTGTGCTCGAAGAGGACCACGATCCCTCCCGGCTTGACGACGCGCAGCATCTCGGCGAGGAACCGCTCCCAGTCCGCCGGCGGCACATGGTGCAGCACACAGACGGCGAAGGCGATGTCGAGCTCGCCGTCGCCGAAAGGCAGGGCGGAGCCGCCGTACTCCAAAAACTGGACCCCCGGCACGTTCTGCCTCGCTGCCTGGATGGCTTCCGCGGCGACGTCTACGCCCCAGAGCTTTTCGAAGTGGGGCGCGAGGAAGCGGTCCATCAAGCCGATTCCGCAGCCCACGTCCAGCACGGCCAGCCCGGAGGTGCGGCCGAAATGCCGCCGCGCGATCTCGATCAGGTGCCGGGCTTTCGCCTCCAGGAAGACGTCGTGCTCCTTGCCGGAGAAAGACAAGGCTTCACTGACCAGTCTGGAGTAGCCGTCCGTGTACTCGTTGAAATTCATGGCCAAGACCCTTCGAGTCACTAGGCACGGTCCAGGAGGCGGGCGGGCGACCCGAAGATGGACCCGCTGGCAACGGCCTCCTTGTAGATCCGGCTGATGTTGGAGCTCAGGTCGGAAGAGTGCCATCCCGGAGGCACCACCGTATAAGAAAACGTGATGTCTTCGCGGTTCGAGGGCTCCAGAGAGTAGCTGACGTAGATCTTGCGTCCGAGAACGTTCTCGACCATCTTTTCGATCTCGAAGATCGAAAAGGGTTTGGCGTGAGCGAGCACCGCCGTCGAGGTCTCCCCTTTCGCGTCGTCCTCGAGCAGAAGGCGGCCGATGAACCGGGCGACGTCTTCGACGAAGACGAAGTCCCGCAGGGTGCTCATCCACGCGGTGATGTGGGACACCTGATGACGCAGCCCGTTCAGGATCAGAGTGGAGATCAGCCCGATCCGCTGCTGGGGCCGCAGATATCCATACACGGACGTCGGACGGTAGATCCGCTTCGTGATGGGAGCCTCGCTCGCCGCGAGGAGCTGTTCCTGCCTCAGCTTGAGCCACCCGTACGGGCGGCGGGGTGCCGGCGGCGAGGTCTGATCCACATGGCGTTGCCCCTCGAACAATCCGCCCGCGGAGCTCAACAGGTAGAGCCCCGTGCGGGCCTCGGGAAACCGCCGCGCCAGGCGCTCCGACATGCCAAGAACGGCCCGGAAACTGTCGAGCTCGACGGCGGTCTCCGGCTCCGTGGCCGTGAAGCCGGCCCGGCCGGCGCTCCAGAGCACCTTCAACGATGCCATGCCTTTCGCGCCCTCGTCCTCCCGCAGCGCCGCGGCGATCCGGGCTTCGAGCGCCTGGAGCTGCCGCCCCTGCAAGGCGGCGTCGGTCCAGCTCAAGGGGATTCTCTCGGCCTGCAGGGGGACGGTTGACTGGATGGCGTTCACGACGGCCGACCCGAGCAGGCCCGCTCCGAACACGGCGATCGTACAAGGAGGCCTCCCATCCCCCAGGTTCGTCAGGAGAATCATTTCGTGCCGTATTTTGCCACCAGGGAAGCGAGCAGGTCGTCCTTGCTGCGGTCGATCACGAAAAAGGTCGGTTTGCCATGAGCTTGCACGAGGAGGGCCGACAGGTATTCGAGGGCGACGCCGATGAGGAGAGAGGTCAAGCCGCCGAAGAAGGCGACCGCAAGGATCAGGGAGGTCCACCCGCGGACCTGGATGCTCTCTGGATAAAGCAGCTTCAGGAAGAGGACTCCAATCGCCAGGACCAGGCTGGCGGCAAGGGTGGTCACTCCGATCGTCGCCCCGAGCCGCAGAGGCTTGATCTCCGAGGAGATCAACATCCGGCGGGCGTGGCGAAGCAAGGCTCGAAAGTCGTAGCCGCTCTTGCCTGTCGTCATGGAACGCACGTCGACGAGGGGCAGGAGCACGGCCCCCAGGCGATTCGTGAACCAGGAGAGCACGACGTCGAAGTAGGTGTCATGCGTCGAAACGGACGCCGCGGCCCGCGCGATGCTGCCTCTCATCAGCCGGAAACTGGAGAACTGGCGAACCTGCGGGCTGCCGACCAGCCAACTGACCACCGTTTTATAGAGCCTGGACGAGGCGTTGCGGAAAAACGTCTGGTGGACGGCGCCCTCGGCATTCGCGTAGACCACGTCGTGGTGGCGAGAGATGGCTTGGACCAGCAGCGGTATCAGGTGCTTGGGATGATGTTGCAGGTCCTCGTCGAGCGTTGCGACCCAGTCGCCCGAGGAATGGAGGATCCCGGCGACCGTCGCGGGGTGCTGGCCGAAGTTCTTGGACAGGTGCACGGCCTTGACCCACGGATACACGGCCTGCAGCTCGGTGAGGACCTCGGGCGAGTCGTCGATCGCCGAGTCGTTCACGAAGATGGCCTCGAGCAACTCGAGCGGTCCGCCCTCCTCCGCCAGAGCGATCTTGAGAGCGGCCAGCTCGGCGCACAGCTCCCGCAGGTAGGCAGCTCCCTGATATACGGGCGTCACAGTGGAGATGTAGACCTTTTCCATCGTTCGTAGCTCACGCCACGGCGCGCATGCTAGCACGGAACGTGCCGGGGCCAGGGTGGCGCGGAGAGCGTCTCCGCCCTCTAGCTGGAGCCGCTGGGGAAGAGCGTCTCCAGCCTCTTCTCGAACTCCGTGTACTTGTTCGCCTGGTATCGGCGGTGGAAGAGCACGCTGAGCACGAACGCCGCGATCCCCAGCCCTCCGCTGATGTAAAGAGGCCAGGAGGAGGCAAACCCGGAGAGCATCCCCGCGAAGACCCCGGCGAGGACGCTGTTGATGACCGCGATCGTCCCGGCGTTCGTCACGAAATGCTGCCACTCCGAAGCCGAGGGAACGATCCCCATGTTGTGCAAAGCCCCTGGCACGTCGTCGTGCGCCGAATGAATGAAATACTTTCTGACCTCGGGAGCCAGCTCCAGATAGTAATGCCGGATCCGGTTGATCCCTCTGGAATGGATCATGTTTTCGATCGCCGTCTGAATGGCCCGCTCGAAGGTGACGAAGCCGAGGAAGAGCAGGGACGGGAACAGCACCAGCCCGCCCAGGAAGAACGCTTTCCCCATGCCTGACCCCTGGCCGATGCAGGCGCGGGCGACATCGGCCGCCTCGGCGTCGAGGGCCTTGCGCTGCTGAAGGGTCAGCTTTCCGAACGGCGTCACCGTCAGATCGACCCGCTTGCGCCCGGCGATCTTCGCCCGCCACACCCCGGCGATCTCGCCGTCCACGAGCAGCGCGCCCGGGTTGCCGAGCGTGCGCCACACCTCCTTCTGCCGGGCCTTCTCCGGCACCAGCAGGTCACGGTCGCGGGCCTGCAGCAGCGCGTCCATCGGCGGGATCATCCGCACGCCGGTCACCTTCGCGGCCTTGGCCAGGTCGTCGGCCGCGTCGGCCGGGATCCACCGCTGGCGCCCGTCGACGCTGACCTCGGC
>CAXTNS010000664.1:3048-3925 GCA_964245465.1 uncultured Thermoanaerobaculia bacterium | reverse complement strand
CTCCCCCGCGAGACCCTGGCCCGTCTCGCCGAGCGCCCCTGGCCCGGCAACGTCCGCGAGCTCCAGAACGTCGTGCAGCGCCTGGTCCTCCTGTCCTCGGGAGGAGAGCTCGCAGGGCTCGAAGGCGGAAGCGAAGAGACCGTCCCACCGAATCCCCCAGCCTCCTCCGCCGAGCCGCCCGCCATCCAGACCCTGGAAGAGGTGGAGCGCGAGCACATCCGCCGCGTCCTCCAGCACACCGGCGGCAACCTCTCGCAAGCCGCCCGCCTCCTCGGCCTCAACCGCGGCACCCTCCGCTGGCGCCTGAAGAAACTGGGGCCGTAGGGGCGGCCCACGTGGCCGCCCTGGGGTGGGGGGCTGGCCGTCCACGGCCACTCTCCTGGCCGCCCGCGGCCACCGGGCCGGCCCCGACCACCTGCCGCGGCCTGCCCGGAACCCGTAACTTCCATGGAAACAATGGTTTCTCAATCCGTCGCCACCTGGCACCTCCGTTGCCTTGGACAGGGCCGCCCTCATGGCAACACAAAGGAGGTTCAAGTCCATGATGAAAAAGCTCATCCCGAAGCTCACCCTGGCCGCCGCCATCCTCGCGGTGGGGCTGATCCACGCCCGGGAGGCCCGCGCCGACGCTCCACCGCCCCCGCCGGTCATCAACATCAACCAGATGAACGCGTACGGCGGTGATCTGGCGGTCACGCTGTCAGCGGACCCGATGACCGGCGCCCTTCCCGACACCGCGTACGTCGAGGTCTTCGACCCCAACGGCGAGTCCGTGAGCCTGGTCCCCTTCACCCCCGTCCCCGGCCAGCAGATGGTGTGGGTTCCCGGAGCGCTCACGCCGCGGTCCCCCGACCCGTCCGGCCTGCCCATCGAGAGA
>CAXTNS010000664.1:0-3038 GCA_964245465.1 uncultured Thermoanaerobaculia bacterium | reverse complement strand
CGACGTCTTCGGAGGGCCTTATGAAGAGGTGTACGCCTCGACCGGAGCCACCGTCGGCGGCACGGGCGGGGTCATCATCAGCCGGCCCCGCCGCCCTCTTCCCAAGAAGTACTGCTATCTCCACCTCATTCAGATCAAGTGCTACGAGACCGAGACGAACGGCGGATCCGACGACGCTTACCTGAAGCTCAACCTCGCGGAGGTCTGGCGGCGCCGGATGAGAAACGACGAGGTGGAACCCATCGAGAAGTGGTTTTTGATGGGAGAGAACCAGGGCGATTTCAAGATCGAGCTCTGGGACGACGACTGGCCGGACAGCGACGACCACCTGGGAACCTTCTTCATCAAGCGCGAGGCCACGGTGGTGCCGCGGTATTTGGACTTCACTCTGGATGGAGCCAACTACCGGCTCTTCTACGAAGTCCGGTGCTTCCGGAAGCCTTTGTGACCATCAAATAAAGGAAGGCCGGCAGGGGCGGTCCGCCACCTCGTCCCTGCCGGTACATCGTCTGTCAAAGGGCCCGAGTCGCGCCGAGGATCGTCTCAACGCCGCCGCGGAGTCCTCAAATCCCTGCCTGAAGCGCCCTGAAGCCGCCGCGGATCGTTCCGCGGCCTTCATGGACCGCTCCAAGACCTCCTGAACCTGCTTTTTCCGGCCGTGGATCGCTCCACAGCCGCCGTGGACCCCTCCAAAGGCCAAAAAGGCCGCTCCATCACCTCAGCAGAAGAAGAAATCATAGATGTCATCCTGTCCGCGATCAAAGATAGCCTATCTCCCCCTCTTGACAGCAAGAGTATGACTTGGCTATCATCAGTGCATCGCTGGTTTGTTTATAGTATCGCAGATGTGACCACAGGGGCTCGACCCCAGAAAGGAGGTAAAAGGATATGGGACCTTGAGAAGCGGACAGGGCGGACTGAAGCACTGAAGCTTGGGCTGGGATAGCTCTGAGAAAGCAAAAACGTCGTACAACTCAAACAGAAAGGAGAAGTACCATGGCTGGAATTACGTTCGCGAAGACCGTCACCGATTGTGAGCTTCTGATGAAGGCGCTGGAGCCGCTGCTCGCGGGGATGCCGCACCTCTCCGGCGAGCATGCCGAGCTGGGGGCGTTCCTCGACGAGGTGAAGACCCTGAACCTCCGCCAGAGCGATCTGACGGGAGCCCTCCGGCAGGTGACGCGCCAGCGTCGTGCCGCGGAGCTGCGGGGCCAGGATCTGCGCAGCCGCGTCGCCGCCCAGATCCGGGGCAAGCTCGGCTTCACCAACGAGGAGCTCCTGAAGTTCGGGATCGCTCCGCGCCGCAAGTCGCAGCGCCGCAAGCCCGAGGAGCAGCCGGGGACCACCCCGACGACTCCCGTGGCCCCGACCACTCCGAAGGCGTAGCAAAGCAGTAACCCAAGCCGGGGACCCTCCGCGCTCTCCGGCGTCCTGAAGATCCAAACCGAACGGCTATCCCAAGGGGCGGCGCGTGTCCGCCCCTGTTTTGATGGGTGTTCTTTGAAAACTGAATACGAGGTTTTCCTGCCTGGGATATAGGCGGGGCTCTGCCGTGGGGGAGAGCCCCGCCGTTTTTTCAGGGCAGGGATGGGATCGCGTGGCTTACATGGTCGCGCGCCGCACGTGTAAGCGCCCTCGCGCTCTCCGGTCAATGTTCCGATCTTTTGAAGAGCCCATTGTTTGCAGCGTTTCAATCTCGCTGTAGGCATGCTTACCCTGGGATCAAAGCCGTATACCGTGCTCCGCTCCCATCCAGGAATGATCCTTGTTCGACGAAACAAACCATGCCTGCAGCTCGAAGATTTAGCTGTGGTTGGAGGGTTCGACCGCACGTGTGAGCCGCCGCTGACCCTCTGGCGTTTCCGGATGCTTACACGTTCGTGCATCCGTGATCGCTTTAGGCCACTAGTTTGAGCCCTGTTCGTTCAGGGAGTAGGCGACGTTTCACATTGGGATCGGGAGCTTCTGCAAGGAGAAAATTCAACAGGGGGCGCTCGCGAGTGCGTGCCATAGAGGCTGAGTCCAATACGAGAGCCAGCAGATCCGGAGCGGCACTGACGAACAGGCGAGCCCAAAGTTCCGCCGGAGTTCGGCGATCGTCCAAAGCTCCCCAACGACGAAGGGCTAGCAGCAGCGCTCGACTGGCCCATAGAGTCAGCAAGGACGCATACAGAAAAGCCTCAACTACATGGCTCTTACGGCTTGGAATCGATTCCAACCGGTAGCTGCTCTTCAGCTCCCGGAACAGCAACTCGATGGTCCAACGAGCAGCATAGAGCTTACCGATCTCCTCGGCCTTGACCTTGGCGACTGGCAGATTCGTGATGTACCAGTGGTAGACGGAGTGTTGCTCATCCCACAGACCCACGATCCGGACGCGCATCGTGGCAGTCTTTCGCCGGCCGGCATACTTGCGCCGCCGAAAACAGATCTCTGCTTCGGCATCCAGCACGGCACGGCACAGCCGAGAACGGATGTCGTGCAGCCTCAAGCCTTCTACTGCCAAGGCACGGCCACGATGGCTTCGGTGAAGACGTAGCAGAAGTGGATTGGCGTTGTCTTTCAGTCGCGTCAGGAAAAAGCCGCCCTGCTGAGCGATAGCGGCAAACAGTGCGTACCGGAAGTAGCCCAGATCGAAGAGCAGGAGCCGTCCCTTGACCCATCGGCCAGCGCGTAGAACCGGACCATCGTGAACCCGTTCGGAGGTAATCTTGATGCGTTGGGGTCCCATGCCGCGGACATTGAGGACTGTGTGCAGCTTCACCGCCGCCAAGGTGTGATTGGTCCGGCAGGCCGGCCAGCAGTCGGCCAAAGCGTCGTGAAGCCGGACGATGGTGGAATCCCCACAGAGGACATTCCGGATCTCACCCAGTCCAGACGCTGCACCGTTGGCGCAGCGACTGAGTTGCTCCAATCCTACGGTCAGACTACGGTCAGCAACTCGCGAAGAAAGCGGGTAAACGCCGGAGTGAAGCGATTGTAGACCCTAGCGTTGCATTGTCTGTGAGTCATCAAGCTGCTTGAAGTGTCTCAAAGTA
>CAXTNS010000663.1:0-3927 GCA_964245465.1 uncultured Thermoanaerobaculia bacterium | reverse complement strand
CCCCCCCCCCCCCCCCCCCCCCCCCCCCCCCCCCCCCCCCCCCCCCCCCCCCCGGGGGCCGCCCCTACAACCCGTCAATCATGGTCTGACCAGGGCGACGGCCTCATGGCCCACGCCCGCGAGCAGAGCCGCGCCCTGGCCCGCCGAGGGTCCTGGAGCCCCGGAGAGGTCGAGGCGCTCGTGGGTCTCCAGCTCGTCGATCCCGAACGGTTCGTGACGGACGAAACCTTTCGGCGGCGGATCGTGGCCCTGCTCCCGGGCGCCCTCGATCCCGGCGCTCCGGCCGGACTGCGTGACGCCCTCCTGCGGGAGCTCAACCAGGTGCGGGGGTTCGACTTCGCGGCGTCCGAGGCGGTGGAGAGGGCCTGGGGGGCCGTCCCCCGCCGGGCCTCCGAGCGCCGGGTGGCGTTCTCGCCGGGGGATCAGCGCTTCGACGCCGACGTGGAAGGACGGCTCGCGGCGTCCGTGTATTCGCTACCGTCTTTCTTCTTTGATGAGGACAAGGCGGACGCGTTCCTCTCCGGCGTCCGCGCCGTGGATCCGGACCGTACCCTGATCGTGCTCACCGACTCGCCTCTGCGCGAGCGGCTGGAGCCCCGCGCCCGTGCCCTGCGCATCCACCTGCTCGACACCTACGGGCGGCCCTATTCCCCCTGGCCGCGCGATCCTTTCAGCCTGGTCCATACGAAAAGCGGAGGCGTGCGGGTGCTGGTGCGCCCCAACCTCCAGCCCGGCCGCGAGGAGGACGCGAGCCTCGGCCCGGAGCTGGTGCAGGCCCTCCCCGAAGAGATCGACCGCGCCTGGGGCAAGGCCACCTGGACCAAGGCGCCCGTGCCGTTCCACAACGGCCAGGTGCTGCTCACCCGTAAGGACGCCTGGGTGACGCTGCACGCCCTGGAGCCTGCCATCCTCGCCCGCCTGGGCCTCGACCGCGTGCCCGTCGAGAGCTTCGCGAAACCGGAGGGGATCGAACGCTACGTCGCCGCCGCGAACGAAGCCGCCCGCGAGCTTGGTACTCTCTACGGCCGGACCGTGCGCTTCGTCCACCCTCTCCCTGGAGCCACAGACCTCATGCGCCGGATCGGCGGCGGAGCCGGGTACGATCTCGATTCCATCGTGACCCTGGTGCCCAGAAAGCAGGGTCTGGCGGCCCTGGTGGCGGACGTCTCCCTCGGACGCGACCTCCTCGCGAAGCTCCCCGCTGGGGATTGGGAGGCGCTGCGGCGCGGCTACGGCCTGAAACCCGATGCGGATCCGTTGACCGCGGCCCAGCAGACGCCTGGCATGAACGATCTCGACGCCTTCCTTGACCTCGTGGCGGACCATATGGCTACCCAGGGGATGGAGGTACGCCGGCTGCCTGTCCTCTCAGTTCCGGTCTCCCTGCTCGCGGACCGCGCGGGGCTCGATCACTCCGAGTTCCTGATCACCTGGAACAACGTCGTGGTCGAGACGCGCAGGAACGGCGTCCGCGCCGAGGGTTTCTCCTCGCTGGTCCCCTCGGGCGATGCCCGGGCCCGCAAGGCCTTCGGCGCTCTGGGGGTTCGCCTCGACCTCCTCCCGCCGCTCGTCCGCAGCGTGGTCCTGAACGGTGGCTACCGTTGCGCCTCGAACCATCTCCGGGTGCCGAGCGTAGAATGATTCTCGATGGCGATCCTGTCCCGAGACACCAGCCGCGACGCCGAAGAAGTCCAGATCGCGCTGCTGCGCCGCGCCTCTCCCCAGCAGAAGATCGAGATGCTCCGGGGCATGCATCGCTCGGCGGCGGCGCTGACGGACCAGGGGCTGCGGCGGCGCCATCCCACGGCCCCACGAGCGGAGCTCGACCGTCTCCGGGCTGAGATCTGGCTGGGCCGGGATCTGGCAGGCCGGGCTTACGCAGGTACACCGGCGACAGAGGCCCTGCGCGGAGATTCCATGGACCCACTCGCCGTCGCTTCGCTCGTCGCACGCGCTCTGGAGGATCTCGGAGTCCCCTACTTCATCGGTGGATCCCTGGCCAGCACTCTCCATGGCGAGCCCCGCTTCACCCGGGACGCCGACCTAGTGGCGGAGCTGGAGCCGCGGCACGCCGAGCCCCTGGCCCGTGCCCTCGCCGGGGCCTTCTACGCCGACGAGGAATCCATCCACCACGCCATCCTCCGCCGGGGCAGCTTCAACGTCATCCATCTCGCGGCGGCCTTCAAGGTGGATGTCTTCGTCTCCAAGCTCAGGCCTTTCGACCGGTCCAGCTTCGCCCGCCGGGAACCTGCTCAAGGCGAGGGATACGACGTGTACGTCTCCAGCGCCGAAGACACCCTGCTCGCCAAGCTGGACTGGTATCGGGAGGGCGGTGAGGTGTCCGACCAGCAGTGGCGGGACGTCCTGGCGATCCTGACGGTGCAGGGAGACCGCCTCGATCTCCAGTACCTCCACACCTGGGCCGGCGCCCTGAACGTGGGGGATCTCCTGGACCGTGCCCTGGTGGAGAGCCAGGGGTCAGCCGCGGGTCGCTGAGAAGTCCGGCACGAGGTGGGGTTTGCGCGAGCGTATGCCCACCCGTACCTTGGACCCCGGCGCGGGCGCCGTCTCCGGCGGGAAGTGGGCCAGCATCTCGGTGCCGCTGTCCAGGCGCAGAAGGACGCGGTCGTGCGGTCCCAGCCCCCGGTAGTCGGCGACCGTGGCCAGGCACCCACCTGCGCACTCCGTCACGTCCTCCGGGCGCACCAGCACCCAGCCGCGGGTCACCCCGGGCGGGAAGTCGAGCTTGCCGAAGGGTGTATGGGCGGGAGTGCCGCCGCCGGTGGCCACTCCCACTTCCACCAGGTTCGCCTCGCCCAGGAAGGAGGCCACGAAGGGCGTCTCCGGCCGGCGGTAGAGGTCGAGCGGCGCGCCGGCCTGCACCACCCTCCCCTCGTTCAGCACCACCAGGTGATCGGCGAGCATCATCGCCTCCTCCTGGTCGTGGGTGACGTAGAAGACGGTCGTGCCCAGTTGGCGCAGCAGGGAGGCGAGCTCGGAGCGGACGGTGCGGCGCAGGCGGGCGTCGAGGGCCGAGAGCGGCTCGTCCAGAAGGAGCAGCGCGGGCCGGGGCGCCACGGCCCGGGCCAGAGCCACCCGCTGCTGCTCGCCCCCGGAGAGCTGGGAGGGGCGGCGGTCGAGCAGCCGTTCGAGACCCAGGAGAGCCGCCGTGTCCCACACCCGGGCCTCCACCGTGTGGCGCGACGGCCGGCGCCGCGAGCTGCGCCCCGAAAAACGCCGCCGGCCCGTCCTCAGGCCGAAGGCGATGTTCTCCCGCACGGTGAGATGGGGGAAGAGGGCGTAGGACTGGAAAACCACCCCCACGTCCCGCCGCTCGGTGGGAACTCCTGTCACCTGCTCGCCGTCGAAGAGGATCTGCCCCTCGGTGGGATGGAGCAGGCCCGCGAGGAGTTGGAGGAGCGTGGACTTGCCCGAGCCCGAAGGTCCGATGACCACCGTGATCCCCCCTTCCGGCAGCTCCAGGGAAACCCCGGAGAGGACCGGCTCCTTGCCGTAGGAGAACGAGAGGTTGTCGACGAGGACCTTCACGCCGGCAGGCCCCGGTGGAACTCCTCGCCCCCGAGCGCCTGGATGGCGATCAGGGCCGGCACGACCGGCGCCAGGAAGACCATCGTCGCCGCCGCCGCGACCGGGAAGGAGTTGGTGGTGAAGGTCAGGTAGAGGCCTGCCGGAAAGGTCTGGAAGAGCGGCGTCGCGAGCAGGAAGCTGACGTTGAATTCCCCCCAGGAGACGGCGAAGACCAGCAGGGCCGAGAGGATGAGGGAGGGCAGCAGCAGCGGCAGCGTCACCCGCGCGGCCGTCTCGACCGGACCCGCCCCCAGGCTGCGGGCCGCGGCCTCGATGCGGGGATCGAAGGTCTCGACGGCGTTGCCCACCGTCTTCACCACCAGGGGGATGGTGTAGGCC
>CAXTNS010000662.1:0-3940 GCA_964245465.1 uncultured Thermoanaerobaculia bacterium | reverse complement strand
GACGTGTGCCCAAAGAAAACCTTCCTGAAACTGACACCCATGGTAAACAGATACCGCGGGGCTTCACTGTTTGGCGGTGGTGCCCCCGGGAGGACAGTGCAGGATAGGCAACGTCGAGGGCCGCCTTCTCCACTCCAGGCCCTCTGTTTCCCAGTGTCGACGAGTCGAACGCCGCAAAGGACAGGAACCTGCTCATCCTGCGAAGCGGTCTATCTGCGAGGAGGGCCGGCAACGTCTGGGCTCCGAGGGGAGTTGGCGAGAGGCAAGACCGTTGCTCACTTCGAAAACCGTCTATAGCCTTCCAACATCTCGGCCCGGAGCGGCGTTGCCCTTTGACCTGTCCCAGTCCAGACCGTGGTAGAATCCAAAAACAAAGACAGGCCGGGCCAACCCCGCCGCTCAAGCGGACGGCTGAGGCATTCTGAGGCAGTGGTGGCCTTTGGAGGATCGAGACTTCGAGAAGCGGCGGTGCTCTGCATGGGCCGCTCGCTTAGCGGCATAACGTTAGACGCTGGAGAGGTGTCGGAATGCGGGAGTTTCTCAGGCGGCTTTTCAGGCGTAATGTACTGGAAGAGGATGTCCAGGACGAAGACGATTTCCGCTGGATGATCCCACCGACCACCTTACTTGATCCTGCTCCGTGGGACCAGTATTGGCGCGATCAACTCTCGTACGGGGTAGCCGGTTTCGTCCACCTGTTTTGCGACGACGGAGATCTAGTAGACGTCATGCGTGCCAACGGGCTCAAGACGGTGTTGTGCGTTGGCAACGGAATCTCCCAGGAACCCCGAGCACTTGCGTGGGCTGGGTTTGATGTGACGGCGCTGGATCTGTCTCCATTTGCGACTAGGGTGGCCAGTGATGCTGCTCCGCCTGATGAGCTCCTGGCAAAGCTCATTGGCGGGAGATCGGGCAATCTGAAGGGCCATTTGCAGTTCGTCGCGGGCGACCTCTCTGATGCAGCATGTTGTCCGGGTCCTTATGATGTCGTGATCGATCGCCTGACGCTCCAACTGTACCCCAAAGCGGATCGCCCGAGTGCCATAAAAGCGGTAGCGAACCGTCTCGGGTCACCTGGGATCTTTTTTAGCCAGTCTCATGATGGCAGCTGGAAGCCGCCCCGGCCACGGACACACGCGGTCGAGTCGTGGTTCCGCGGAGAAGGCTGGCCGATCTGGCAGGACGACGCCGTGCTGAGGGGGCGAGTGGCTTGGCTGCTCACAACGACGGGTTAGCGGTGGTCGCGTCTAACACTGGCCTCAACCGGACGGCACCGCTACGCGGCACCGCCGGATAGGCCCCAAGCGTTATCCGGCGGGAGCGAACCGATGTGATCTCCACACGCGACCTGTCTTCACTGCCCGATGTCGACGCCCTGCGGCGGCTGATGCAATCGCTCGCAATACTAGATGCGATCCTGAGCCGCGAGTGGGAGTACCGCTATTTCTCCTTCAACCATCGCTGGTCGCCTGGCGAGCAGATGGGCTCCATGCGGAACGGGCAAGGCGACCACTATTTCGCGCTCTTCAATGTCGCCGGATGCTGGCTGAAGGGCTTCGACCACGAAGCGCCCATGTCGCCGTTCGCGAGCGATCCACCGAAAGTCCCGGTCGGCGCGTTCGATGGCGTGCCCGCCGAGTTCCAGGCTTGCCTGACGGAGCCAGCTTTCGTGACCGACGAGACGACGTTTTGTGTCTGGCGTCGCTACGCCGACCGCGCGTGGCAGCATGGCCCGGTGACGTTTCCCGCTGGCGAAGAGGACCCGGACGGGTCGGCCGGCCTGCTACAGTACCTCGACGGCCGCCCGCGGACGTACCGCAATTGGGCGGCCGAGTACTACGAGTGCGACGTGCCGCTGGCCGCGGTCCGTTCGATTTACGCGCACGAGTTGCTCGATCAACGGCTGGTAGCGGAGCTGAATGCGGAGGTCTCCCTGTCAGATCTGGATGCTGACGTCGACGAGATTGGTTACCCTTCGCGAAGTAACGGTCACTCGGCCGCCGGATAACCCGGGGCCTCAACCGGACGGATACCGCGCTATCGCGCGGCACCCGCCGGTTAGGCCCATCAGCGTTGGCCGGCGAACGGGAGGTCCCTCTTCGGACTCCTTGTGGTAGGAGGTTCCTATGCGGCGATGCATCGCGATCAGCGCGACAGTCATGTTTCTCGCTCAGGTGAGCTACGCGCGGCTCTCCGGCGAACAGAGTTCCGGTCAAGAGTTACTCCAGCAGGTGAAGCAGGCTCTAAGAGCCCCCGGCAAGGCTTGGGCGGGGACGATGGTTTCGGGGAAAGCCGTTCGAGGCGGCGTCGAACATGCCTATTCTTTCGCCTTTCTGCCGGACGGACGGTTTGTGCAATCCTTCCAGGGATCGGATTCGAAATCTCTCGGAAACGATGGAAGGCAGTACTGGCAAGAGGACTATTCACATTTCGTGCAAGGACTCGATTTTGGAGACCGGGATCGGCAAAGGGCGATCAATCTCTTGCTCTCCGACAATTGGCTCTTCGCGCCCGCACCCATCCAACTTACAGCAAGCGAAGGGGTTCTCCACCTTATCTTCAAAGAAACGGGCGTGGCCATCGATATTCACGTCGATCCCAGCACTTATCTTCCAACGGACGCCTCTTTTCAGATCCCAGGTGGGACGGTGCT
Source organism: uncultured Thermoanaerobaculia bacterium (assembly GCA_964245465.1). Taxonomy (GTDB): domain Bacteria; phylum Acidobacteriota; class Thermoanaerobaculia; order Multivoradales; family UBA5704; genus DATARR01. The sequence goes on along the minus strand of CAXTNS010000662.1, from coordinate 1,287 downwards.
TAGACTAAGCGACTGGCGAGTTGCAGGGGACCGAAGAGTTCCGATGCACGTCGAGGTTACGACCGACGGCGAAACCGAGACCTACAGCGCAGACAGAGCCAGGCCGATTCGCCCCGGCGACGTTCATACCACGATGCCGAAACAGAACGTCTCCGACTTCACGTTCGATTCGGCAAAGCCCGCCACCGTCGAGGCGAGTTTCGCAGGGAGGACCCACATCATGGTTCGCGCTCTGGTCAACGGCCAAGATGTCGGGTGGTTCCTCTTGGACAGCGCCGCCGGCGCCATGGTGATCGACAAGGCACTGGCGGATTCGCTCCATCTCGAACGCCTCAATCGTGGGTCGGCATTAGGAGTTGGCGGCACGTTTGAGTCGAGTGCCCGCGCCGTCGACAAGTTTGAGATTGGACCCATGACGTTGCGCAACGTTCGGTTCGGGGACTACGACTTCTCTGCGTTCAACAGGGGATCGGGCCCGCGAATCGCCGGAACCATCGGCGCTCCGTTTTACCGCCGGGCGGTTGTGGTAACGAACTGGAAGGGACCCACGGTCGAAATCTACGATCGGGCCAGCTTCAAGCTGGAGAAGGGCGTCTGGCAACCTCTTCGATTCAGCAGCGATAATCCTGCCGTGCTGGGCAGGGTTGCGGGAACGCCCGAGACCTGGTATCGGCTCGATACCGGCGCGAGCGGATTCCTAACGCTTCACGCACCCTTCGTCGAAAAGTGGAAGCTGCTCGAAGGAAGGGAAACCATGGCATCAAGCTCCACCGGCATGGGCGGAGTGGTTTCCGCGCGCACTGGAACGATCAAGTGGTTTGAATTGGGGTCTCATCGGTTCGACAATCCGACGGTCGTTTTTTCAACAGCTACGAGCGGGACCTTCACCGACTCCTACTTGGCTGGAAATATCGGGATCGATGTGTTGAAATCGTTCACGGTGGTTCTTGACTTTACAGGCTCCCGGGCCGCGTTCCTCAAATAGAGCTAGGATGCAACAGTGCGGCGGTTTCACAGTCGGCTACTGCATGCCCACGTACGGGATGAGGAGAGACGCCGGCTAACAAGCCGATGAACCTGACGGTCGCCTGCGGCGCCCGCAGGTTATCGGCCAAGCTTTATACGCCACGTGCGGCATCACCAGTCAAGCGTGGGAAGGAAGAACATGACGCTTAAACGAATGGATAACGTCCTCATCGTCGTCAACGACCTCGAAGCCGCGCAAGCCTTCTTTCTCGAACTCGGACTCGAGTTGGAGGGCGCGACCACCGTCGAGGGCCCTCGGTT
>CAXTNS010000661.1:2449-3954 GCA_964245465.1 uncultured Thermoanaerobaculia bacterium | reverse complement strand
CGTATCAGTCCGCCCGCCGGGGAGGATGTACCCGCGTAGCAGCTCCGTGATCCAGGGGCTCGTGCTCGCGGGGCGGCCGTTGAACGGCGGATTTCCGAGGATGACGGTCATGGGCTCGCCAGCTCTCACCTGGGCGGCCTTTGCGGACTCACAGGCGAGGAAACCCGCGCCTCGGGATTCATCCGGATCAGTCAAGGCGTCCGCCAGAAAGAAAAGCATGTCCTCCTGTCGCGCCTCCACGCCCAGGCGCTCCAGGTAACGGCTCACGGCGGCCCGCCCCGCCGCCCAAGAGCCCGGCAGGATCTCGATGCCGTGGAAGTGTGGGACGAGATGGTCGCGCACCAGGACCTCCAGACCCTCCCGGCCGTGCTTGAGGCGGTGTTTCGCGACGGCCCGCCGGTATGCCTCCAGGATGAAATTCATGGGGCCGGCTGCGGGATCGAGCAGCCGGACGGACAGGTCGGCAAGCCCCTCCGGTCGTCCGAGCGTGGTCCGCAGTAACGCGTCCACAGAACGCACCAACCAACGCACGAGAGGCCGCGGAGTGGCGAAGACGCCCCGCACCTTGCGCACCTCGGGGCCGGTCTCCAGGGCAACCTCGTAGCCCTCAGGGTCAAAGACCTGAACGGAAACCCGAATCCCCCGGACCTCTCCGGCGTGCAGGAAAGCTTCCTCAGGATTGGCACAGGCGAGCACCGCCTGACCGTGGCGCCTCAGACGCTCCAGGGAGAACAACTCGCGATCCTGCCGGAAGTGTCTCCAGAACCAGGGGAGGGTCCGACTGATCTGAGAACAGTCCTCCTCCACGTCGCCTGTGGCCTGGAACCGCAGCCGCAGAGTCCAGGTGCCCTCCAGTGGCGTCTCTTGGTCCGGAACGTACCGCACGCCTTCCCTCAGTCCTCCACCGGGTAGAGATAAAGCTCGTGGCTCAGACCCTTGGTGACCACGTCCAGGACCAGCTTTTCACCCTCGGGCAGGGGAAGAAGATCTGAGGGAATCGGGAGCGATCCGTCCCCTTCCAGAGCCGTTTGCGGTCGCTGGGAGAACTCCTCGCGCCAGTGATCCGGGAGCGAGCTCGCCCGCCAGTCCGCCTCCAGCTCCCGGAAGCTGTCGAGCCGCAGGGACAGGGGATTCCGTTCGATCGCGAAGAGGGCTCCAGGCTCCAGGCTCAGGACGGCGCGCACCTCCGGCGGTAGAGTCACGCGGCCAGGGACCTCCACGACCAGCTCGAATTGCTCGGCCAGCCCTAGCGTCAGGGTCGAATCGCTCACGCGAAAGGCACCGGCTGGAAGAAGACGCCCTGCTGAGGGAAGAGCACCCGTAGGGCCGAGCCCACGCAGAGCCACAGCGTAAAGTCGAGCTGGCCGGCTTCCGCATCGGCCGCGAAACTCCACAGCGTGCCGAGCGCGAGATCCAGCCCGGGCCACCCGTTGAAGGTGACGGCCAGCTCTTCGACCAAAGGCACGATCTCAGGCTGGCGCCCGGTTTCAGCCAGCACCTTACCC
>CAXTNS010000661.1:0-2439 GCA_964245465.1 uncultured Thermoanaerobaculia bacterium | reverse complement strand
GCGCCAAGGTGGCCTCGGGGAGCCGCCGAGCCGTTAAGAACTTGCGGCGCACCGAGTGGAGAAGGGGTTCAGCGTCGGCCGTGTCGCCCAGGCCGGCCGCAACCCGGCCTTCGAGCCAGTGCAGTCCCACCAGGGCTTCCTCGTGTGGAATGCCTGCGTAGAGCCGCCAAGCCTGTTTCCGGGTCGTGTGCACCTCGCCAACGGCAAAGCCCTGTTCGATGAGGCAGAGAGCCAGAGCCAGCGTGGCCCCGCAGGTCAGCCAGGGGCGGCTCTCAGCGTCAAGGAGTGGGAGGGCGGCCGTCAGCAGCTCCCTTGCCTCCGAGAAGGCCACTTGCTCCAGGGCCAGCAGGCCAGCTAAAGCAAGGCAGGTGCCCTGCTCCTGGATGCAGTCCTCCATGCGAAAGCGGCGGGCGGCGTGGTGCAGCAGGGCGGCGGCCTCTTCATACCGTCCTTGGTCCCACCGCAACAGGCTGAGGCTCCGGCAGAACAGCGCCCGCGCCTGCCGCCGAACGTCCATAAAGGCAACCTGTTTAAAGAAGATTGCGGCTCCCTGGTGGTCCCGGAGGAGCCTGCGCCCTGTGGCCAACAGGCAATAGGCGCGACACCTTCGCTCCAGCTCAAACTCGGGATCGGTGGTGCCCTCCTGCTCGAAGTGCCGGCCAAGGATCGTCGCCGCCTCAACGATCTCATCGGCACGCAACGGATCGAGCGGCAAGGCGCGATAGCACTCCTCCAAGAGCAGGTCCAGGAAAGCGCTGCTGCGGAATCTCACCTCGTCCAGGAGCGCCGGCCTTCGCTCCTTCGGGCAGGCCAGCAGTTCCTCCAGAAGGTCCCCGGCGGTGTACCGCTGGACTACGGCCGGCCCGGACCTCACGGCGCTTCCCCTTCTCTCTCTTGATCGGCAGTGCTTGCCAGCACGTCCTGGAGATCCTGGAGGGCCGGCCGGAGGTAGTCCTCCAGCACACACTCGATGGTCGTCCGCAGATCCGTTACGGGGTCTATCGTGTCGCCCAGATCCTCGAGGCGGAACTGCTCCACGAGCGGATCGGGCAAGCTGTGCAAGATCCCGAGGAGCTGCCACCGGTCGGCCTCGAAGTGCGCAAGGACCCGCGCGAGATGCTTCTTTCCTTCGGGCAGGGTCAGTTTTGGCGCCGTCACTGCATAAGCTCCCAGAGGGGACGAGTCACCTTCAGGCACTCTGCGCAACCGCTCATCATGTGACGGACGATCGGCAACCTTTCAGCAAGGGGAAGCTCACCGCGCATGAAGCGCTTGAGCTGCTCTGCGGGGGGATGGTTCCTGCGGAATGTCTGCGATTCTGACTCGGGTTTACTGCCTATAGATCTCAGCATAGAGGACAATCTAGGAGAAGTTGCGCCTACTCGCAGCAAGGGATCTCATAACATCCTGTATTATGAGTGTCTGGTCGCCTGGATGCGTCATCAGAGTATTTGCATTTACGCCAAGGAGACGCGAGGATCAGAGGGCCGAATCGGGGCGCCAGGGATCCGACGGAAGTTTCCCCGTTCGGTTCTGTACCACTTAACCAAAAGACGCGATCATCATGTCTTATGGTAGTCTGGTCGCCTCCGAAGCGCCCCGAAAAAAGGTCGTATTCACGTGTCACCAATAAGGGGGCTGCGGCAACATACCTAATTGATGGCTACTCCAGGAAGATGTCACGTGCCAAAACAGCCCCTCTCCCCCTTGGTCCTCGCATTGAAGTATCTGCGCACCGCCGCTGGTTGGAACGGGCCTCAATTGGCCCGAGCTCTGGGGGTCAACAAATCCCTGATCTCAGCTTACGAGACAGGTAAGAAACCCCTCACCCGCGAACAGTTGGAAGCCCTGATAGCCCCTCTCGGCCATCCGCCGGATGCGGTGGATGTCTTTCTCAGAGCGCATGGCCTGATCCACCCTAAGCCCCACGAACAGGCTCCTTCGCCTGTCGCCCTCACCCCCGAGGAGCGCCGGACGATGAATCGCGCCGCCATGGCCGCAGGCTGGTCGGCTAGTAGCGTCGCGGCGGACGTTGTTCGGGCCGAGTGGGTCTGTGGGAAGAAGGAAGAGAAGACGGCCGCCGAGAAGCAAAAGGCCGAAGGTCTATTCAAGCGTCTTATCACCCTCAATCTTAAAGAAGGGAGCGAAGTGATGCAGGATTTCCCGTAGTTCCGGAGTTGGGCATTGGCTGTTCGGGTCTGTGAGGGGAGCTTGAAGAGCGCGGCTCACAAAGCGGAGGAGGCGCTGGATCTGGCCGAGCTGGCTTTATTCATCGCCCAGCGGGTCCCAGGAGAGGAGAGCTGGCGCTCGCGCCTTCTGGGCTACTGCTGGGCACACGCCGCCAACGCGCGCCGGGTCGGCAATGACCTCGACGGTGCTGACCAGGCGTTTGCCCAGGCCTGGAATCTTTGGCGGGAGGGGGACAAGTCTGACCCTACT
>CAXTNS010000660.1:0-3955 GCA_964245465.1 uncultured Thermoanaerobaculia bacterium | reverse complement strand
CTCGCGGAGTCCCGCGCGAGAGTCGAGATCCTGGAGCGGCACCGCTCAGAGCTCGCCAAGGAGGACGCCGCGGAGCCATCCGGCGATCAACCGCTTCCCAACGCCGTGCTGCGCCGGGGTGAGTCAGGTGGAGGGAGCGCGCTGCAGCAGGTCCGGGCCTCTCAGGATGAGCAGGAAACCGAGCTGATCCGTTTGCAGGAGAGCCTCGATGACCTGGCACTTCAGATGGAGCGGTCCGACCAGGCTCTGCGCCGGGACCTTGAAGAGATCCGGGCGGGGGTCCAGCGGGAGCGGGAGGCCTCCAGCAAGGCCCTGATCTTCCTCCTCATCGCTCTGATTGCTGTCATCTTCTCCCTCTGGCCTTCGGGAGGGAAAGAGGGATGAGCCGGGTGGGGATCGACGCGGGAGCCAGCCTCTGGAAACTGGCTCAGATGGGGGACGACGGACTGGAGTTGGAGCTGCTTCCCGCGGGCGCGATCGAGGAGTTCCGCCGCAGGGTCGGCGGCTGGGACGCGGAGCAGGTCCACGCCACGGGGGGCGGCGCCGGGCGGATTGCGGCCGCCCTCGGGGTGCCCGTCCAGCACGTGTCCGAGTTCGAGGCCTGGGCCCGTGGGGCACCGGTGCTCGCAGAGCGTGCCGGATGGACGTTGCCGCAGCGCTATCTGCTGGTGAGCCTGGGGACGGGCACGTCCGTCCTGGAGATCGACAGCGGGAGCGGGGCGGTCCGGCGCCTCGGCGGCATGGCGCTCGGCGGGGGAACGCTGCTGGGACTGGCACGGCTCCTCTGCCAGGCGGAATCCTTCGCGGAGGTCGCCGAGCTGGCCTCACGCGGTGAGCGCGGCTTGGTGGACCTGCTCGTGGGGGACGTCTACCCCGGGGTGGATCTCGCGGGCATCGGTCTCGACCCCGGCCTGACCGCTTCCAGCTTCGCCAAGCTCGCGTCGCGCGAGCCCCAGGACCTGGCCCACGCGCTCATGGGTCTCCTGGGCGAGAACGTCGCCATCGCCTCCTCGGCCATGGCGCACGCCCGGTCGGTCGAGACCCTGGTGTTCGGCGGCAGCGCCCTGGAGAGGAATCCCACGCTCGAGGAGATCGTGCGGCGGACGGTCGAGATGAGCGGCCGGGAGGCACGGATCCTCCCGGACGGCGCTTTCTGTGGAGCGGTTGGCGCGGCCCTTTCCTAGCAGTGACTGCCGTAGGTGGCCCACCAGGCGGAACAGGACGTGAAGCGCCCGCCGGCCTTCATGTCCCGGCACCCGGGGCCCGAGCCTCCCGAGCAGACCTGGCAGCTACAGATGAAGTCGATGGCGGGGGCCGGAGTGGTGATGGACGCCGCGGTGGCGATGACGAGGGCAGCGACGACGAGGAGCTTCCGGAGCATGCTCTTTCCTCCTGAGGACAAGGGACGGCCGGACGCCGTCCCATATCTACTCTGTGCCCAGAGAGCGCGCCCGCGGGACAGCGTATACTCCTTTGCGCATGCCGTAATTCCTGAGGAGGAGGAAGAGATGCGGAAAGTTCTCATGATGGCGGGCTTGCTGGCGGTCGTGGTCCTGGCGACGTATGGCGGGCCGACGAGGGCTCTGGCCTCCCAGACCTGCACCGCGACCTGCCCGTCCGGGTCCGTGCTGCAGTGCAATGTGGCGAGCGGCACCTGCTCGGCCACGGGCGCGACCGTCACCTGCTGCGGCCAGACGCACGGCTGCGCCGCGATCGATGCCTGGAACGCCTGCCGCAACGGATGCTTCGACGACTACGATGTCTGCCGGAGCCAGTGCCGGGTGCGCATCCCCTGCCTGGACGACTGCAACGCCGCCCGCACCGCGTGCCTGAGCTCCTGCGGAACGCGGCCCACGACCAGTTGGTCCTGGTGATGGCGTAATCGTCAGGACAGCAGTGGAACTGTTGCATGGGCCGGCGCCGCGGGAGAAGCGGTGCCCTGCCCGGCCGCGCGGGCCTGCGGCGGCAAGGGCCGGAGCCCCCACTCGGGCTCCTTCAGGGGGACGTGGCTCATGGCGTGCTCGGCCAGGGCCGTGATGGTGAGGCTGGGATTGACCCCGAGGTTGGCGGGGATCATGGAGCCGTCCACGACATAAAGGTTTTCATAGCCGAAGACACGGTTGCGGGCGTCGATCACACCGTCGGCCGGCGAGGTGCCCATGGAGGCGCCGCCCAGGATGTGAGCGGTCGTGGGCACGTTGAGCACGACTTCGTTGATGGAGCTCGAAGGGTACGCGCCGGTCTGGCGGGCGATGTGCCGGGCGGCCTCGTTGGCGACCGGGATGTAGGCCGGGATGGGCGGCTCACCCGGAGCGCGCTGGCTGGTGAGCCCCTTGCCGAAGGGCCAGAACCAGCGCCGCGCCCGCACGAGGCGGAAGGAATTGTCGAGGTTCTGCATCACCAGCACGATGGTCGAGCGTTTCGCCCAGCCCCGCAGGTTCAAGGTGCGCAGGAAATCCACCGGATGCCGCAGGCAGGTGGTGAGCCACTTGAGGGGCCGGCTGACGCGGGTACCGCCGTCGACCAGCAGGGTGCCCAGAAAACTCATCACGTCCGAGCCCTCGGGATAGCGGACGACCTCGATATAGGTGTCGGGATCGGGGTGGAAGCCGCTGGCGATGGCGATGCCCCGCGAGTAGTCCTGCTCGTCCGAGCGGGCCGTGGCGCCGCAGATGACCTCGCTGTTGGTGCGCACGTAGCCGCCGAGGGCGGGGGAGAGGCGGGTGAGCCTGCCTTCGTCCCGGCTCTTGAGGAGGAGGTTGACCGTGCCCAGGGCCCCGGCCGCGAGCACCACGCCGCGGGCACGGAACGTCTTCTTGCCTTGGAAGAGCTTGCCGGTGGACCGCTTCGTGTGGACGAGCCAGCCGCCCCGGCCGTCCTCCTCGATCCCCGTTACCAGGGTCTCGGGCCGGACCTCGGCCCCCAGTTTCTCGGCGAACCAGAGATAGTTCTTGTCCAGGGTGTTCTTGGCGCCGTGCCGGCAGCCCACCATGCAGCCGCCGCAGTAGGTGCAGGTCCTGCGCTCCGGCCCCTCGCCGCCGAAGAACGGGTCGCCCACGGCCTGTCCCGGCTGCTCGCCGAAGAGGACGCCGACCTGGGTCTGCCCGAACGTGTCCTCCTTGCCCAGGCTGCGCGCGAACTCGTAGAGAGCGCGGTCGCCCTCCCAGAGGTGTGGGTTGGGAGTCACTCCGAGAATACGCTTCGCCGTCTCGTAATGGGGAGCGAGCGCCCGCCGCCAGTCGATCCCCTTCGGCCAGGTGCCGCGCTGGAAGGCCTCGTCCCGAGGCACCAGCAGCGTGTTGGCGTAGACCAGGGAGCCGCCGCCCACGCCGGCCCCTGAGAGCACCAGCACGTCGCGCAGCAGGGTCAGGCGCTGGATGCCGTAGCAGAAGAGCTGCGGCAGCCACAGGAACTTGCGGACGCTCCAGTTGGTCCTGGGAAAATCCTCGGTCCGCCAGCGCTTGCCGGCCTCGACGACCAGGACTTTGTAGCCCTTCTCGGAGAGCCGCAGCGCCGAGACGCTGCCGCCGAATCCGGAGCCGACGATCAGGTAATCACAGTCGTAGGAATCTGTCATGGGTCTCTTATGCCGCTCCAAGACGTAGTTTACGTCAAGTCGCGGCAAAGGGGGAGACCCCGTCCCCTGTAGAATGGGTTCAAGAGAGGGAGGGACCGCGATGACGACGAGGACTTCAAGGATCTTCGGGCTGGCGATTCTGATCGCCGGGTTGATTCCGGCCAGGGGGCTGGCCCAGAGCCTCACGACGGAGCCCGGGATCAACCGCAAGGGGAGCGACTACAACCGGTTCAGCACTTCGGAGCATGGGGCGTGCCGGTCGGCCTGCGAGAGCGACCGGCGCTGCCGGGCCTACACCTTCAATTCGGTGGAATCGCTCTGCTATCTCAAGGACGGCGTACCCGGCACGAGCCGGGATTCCCGGACGGTCTCCGGCGT
>CAXTNS010000659.1:0-3962 GCA_964245465.1 uncultured Thermoanaerobaculia bacterium | reverse complement strand
ATTCGTGCCCCGCCCTCCACCGTCCCACTCCCCCCACCGGTTGAACGCCTGGTGGTTGGCGGAGCTCTCCCTGCTCGCCTATAACGAGCCCGGCTTCATCGAGACCGAGCTCAGGAAGGTGAATCTCCGGCTGAGGAAACCGCTTTTGAATGGATGGAGCCAGCACTCAGGGATTCGTGGCCAAGGGAGAGAGCTTCACTATCGTGGCCTTCCGCGGCACGGAATTCTTTCTGCTGGGGAGAAACCCTTTTTCAGCCCTCCGGGGAGCGATCACGGACGTCCTGACGGATTCCAAGGCCACCCTCGTGCGGGCTCCGGCGCCAGCGCAGGGTCGGGCAGGCTTGACGATCGGATCTCAGGAGCGAACGAACATACCGTTGACATTAGCCGAGGTCAGGCTGTGCTCGAGAGTGTGGTACGTACCCTGTTCGAGCACCTCGCGGGCCACTTGCTGCGTGGCCGCGAGCGCCGCTCTCGCGACTCCCCCGCCGAGGCTGACGCGGGCCACCCCGAGTTGTCCAAGCTCCGGGATGGTGGGGGCACCGGCCATGGCCAGGATGTTCACCGGACCTTCGATGGCTTGAACGAGCGCGGCGATGGTCTCGGCATCGATCACACCAGGCACGAAGATGCAATCCGCTCCCGCCGCGCGATAGAGGCCGGCGCGCCGTACCGTCTCGTCGAAGCGTGTTTCCGGTGCACCGACCTTGAACAGGTAGGAATCCGTGCGGGCGTTGATGACCAGATCTCCTCCCGCGGCTGATGCGGCTGCCCGTGCGGCGCGAATCCGCTCGGCATGGATTTCGGGCGCCAGCAGAGGCTCCCCGTCGTGCCCCGGTGAATCTTCGAGATTGACGCCGACCGCACCGGCATCGATCACGGCCTTGACCGTCTCGGCAACGTCCTGCGGGGAGCCGGTGCCATAGCCGCTCTCGACGTCCGCCGTCACCGGGACGCCGACCGTCTGCACGATGTAGCGGATCATCTGGATCATCTCTTCCCGCTGAAGCTTCTGGCCGTCGCCGCGCCCATAAGCCCACGCAACCCCGGCGCTACTGGTGGCGATCACCTTCGCGCCTGCCAGCTCGATAATCCGGGCACTGGCCGCGTCCCAGGCGTTGGGCAGGACCAGGGGGAGGTTCTCATGGTGCAGTTGGCGAAAATGGGCGGCTCGGTCTCGCTGGCTCGTCATGAGGAGGACTTTATCAGGTCAGGCTCTCGAACGGCCCCATAGGGAGCGCGGCGTGGGATCGAGCTCCAGCAGGAGCGTCGGCGGATCCGCCAGCGGTCTCCCCCATTGACCGCCTTCCAGCGTGCCGAACCAGACCAGCACGTTCTCGCCTTCGCGTATGGGCAGTCGAGGGTAGGTATTGGGCGAGGGCTCGGTCACGAAGATGCCGTCGATTCGCACGCCGCTGGCGCGAAGCTCCCGTTCGAGATTCGATACGGCCTCAGCGTCCGCGGGCTGGCTCAACGAGTGAATCCCGGCCAGGACGGACGTTGCGGGACGATCTTCACCCAAAACAGGCCGGTCGCTCACGTTCAACTGGAAGGCCAGATCCGGCCGGCCGGGCTTGAGCAGGAGCACGTCGTGGAACTCCAGCATCGTGGCGTTGGCCTCGTCTCTATGCTCGGCCCAGACAGGTCCGCCGTAGAACCGTTCCAGCGCCGCGCGCCGGCTCTCCATGTCCGAAAAGCCCCGCAGCCACACGTACCGGTCGGAACGGCGCCGGTCGCGGAACTGGCCGATCACCGTCACCCCTTCCGCCTCCTGCGATTCGACGAAATGGCGGTCGAAGATCGAGACGAACGTGTCGCGCTCTCCAGGCCGCATGGTGTACTGCCTCAGCTCCAGGATGTTGCAGCAGGATGGCTCATGGCCGCGATTTTGCCGCTTGACAGGCGTGTTGGCAATGACCACTTTGGGCGAGAAAGCCATGGCCATTGGGTTACCCTGCCAGATCGGCCCCTCCGCACCTATCTCCTTCGATCCTGGGGCGAATTCTCTCAGTTCGCCGTCAGTCTCAACGTAACAGAGTCGGGCCCTCCTTCGAGTTGCAGAGGAAGCGTTCCCCCCATGGAGTTGACGACAGCGAAGTCGTCAGGAGGAAGAATCAACTTGAGGCGGCCTTTACTGTTCGTCGCTCCCTCGAAGACCGGTGGAGGAGGTTCTTCTTCTCCACGATCTCGCGTATAAATTGTAACGTCCGTGCCCGGCTCACCTTCAATCATCACCGTTTTCCACTGAAATGGCATCATTGTCTCCTCTCTACAAGTTCCCCCAAGTCTCTGCAAGGGAAGAGACGGACAGGACTGAAAGATTCACAGCTAGGGGCAGGCCCTCACCGTCGCCTGCACGGTTTTCTCCACGAAAAGCTTCCCCGAAACTCCCGTGAACGAGGTGCGGACGTCGAACGCCAGCACCGTGCCGGTCGCGGGTGCCTCACCAGCCGGCTTGAGACCAGTTTCCCAAAGGGGCTCGCTGCTCTGGATGTCCGCTGAGGAATAATTAGAAAAGTTGGTACGGCTGGCGGGCGCGAGACGGCAGGTCTCAGGATCACTCCCTGCCTGGCAGAGGCCCTGACTGAAGCCCGGCGCATCGAGCTTGATCCCCTCGTGGTGAAAACCGATTTCGATCTCGACGGGCAGATCGATCGGATTTCCGAGAGCGTCGATGCGGATCCGGGCCGGGGCTCCGCTCTGGCAGTCGGCGACGAGTTGGCTATCCTTGAGGAACACGGGGTTTCTTTCCGTAAAGTTCCAGAGATTTCCGAATTGGACGTCCAAAGCCTGAACGCGGTCCATGTCCTCGCGAGGAGTAAGCTTCAACGGCCCTCCCCCACCTACAGGTAAAAGATCAACCTGCACTTTTCGACGTCCCGCGACGCGCAGGAGAGTGACGTGGTGGGCCTCTCCGGCGTCGCGGCTGCCGTGCTTGGTGTCCCCTCCCGTGGTGCCCACGACGAGGTAGCGGATGCCGTCGATTTCCCCTTCATCCTGATCGTAATGGAAATGCCCGGCCACGACGGCGGCCACGGGGTAGCGCCGGAGCAGATCATGAACGCGCTTCCAGCCGCTCCAGTGGTACCAGAGGGGCTGGTGGAGGAAGACGACGATGGCGCGGGCGCGGCGGTGGGATTCGAGGTCGCGTTGCAGCCAAGCGAGCTGGTCGTCCTGGATGCGCGCCAGGAAGATGTCGCCCCAGCGCGGATCGACCCGCAAAACCTGATGCGAGTAGAGGGCGACGAAGTGGAAACCCTTGACGTCGAAGCTGTACCACGGGCGCTCCCGGAAGGCCGGCTCGCGGGCTCCATAAAGCTCCTGGAACAAGGCTTCCCGCGAGCGGTCGGCGGAGGCCGCCTGCCATCCGGGCGGGCTGACGTCGTGATCGCCGGCCGTCAGGTGCCAGGGGACGGGCAGGCGGTCCAGGAGCGCGGCGGCCTTCTGGAACGCGGTCCGTATCTCCTCCGGCGAGCCCGTGCTCTCGACCAGGTCGCCCGTGTGGAGGACGACGTCGGGATGGCGGTTGGACAGGATCCCGACGCCCTGTTCGAGGATGGTGTAGGAGCGGTTGAGGTCCGAGCTGAACGTCTGGTCGCCGACGATGCCGATGGTGATCGTCTTCGTTCTGGCCTCGGCAGGGGCGGCGAGGATGGCGAGGATGAGGGTGGCGAAAAGAAGGCGTTGCACGGGGGAGATTGTACGTCTCCGCAGCCCCGCCTGGGCATAAATGCCCAGGCGGGGGATCTGCTCACGGCACGCCGGAGACGTCAATCTTCCAGAGCTCGCGGCCCACGGAGGGTTCGGTGGCGGCGAACCAGACCGCGTTTTCGTCGGCGGACAGAATCTGGGGGTCGCTGCCGTGCGGCCCCGGCCAGAGGTCCGCCACCATCCGGGTGTCTTCGCCGAGGCGGTCCGTGGACCACAGCTCACAGCCGTGCTCGTCGTCGCAGGAAGTGAAG
>CAXTNS010000658.1:0-3975 GCA_964245465.1 uncultured Thermoanaerobaculia bacterium | reverse complement strand
GTGCGGATCTGCATGGTGCAGATGCCGGCGCTCAACACACCTCAATTTGGATGGGTGAAGAGCCGGTTGCCCCGGAAGCCTCAGCCGGTGCCGCCGATCTTTCAGCCGGAGATGGCGGCCCGCGCCGTCGTGTGGGCGGCCCATCACGACCGGCGGGAAATCTACGTGGGGTGGCCCACGGTGAAGGCGATCGTGGGAGACAAGATCGCTCCGGGATTTGCGGACCGCTATCTGGCGAAAAATGGTTACGATTCGCAGCAGTACGACGGGCTCGACGATCCCCATCGCCTGAACAATCTGTGGGAGCCGGTGCCGGGAGACCCCGGCGCTCACGGCGCGTTCGACAAGCGGGCGAAGGCCCACAGCCTGCAACTGTGGGCCAATCTCCACCGGGGACTGCTGGCGCTGGTGGGCGTTGGGATGGTGGGGGCGCTGTGGGCGGCATTACGCGCGGGTGGCGCGTCTTCTACGCCCCCACCAGCTCGCGTTCCCTCACCGGCGCCTCGGCCGTCTGGGGCTGAGGCTTGAAGCTGACGATCAGGTCCCAGACGCGAGAGAGCTTGTCTCCGAAGATGACCACCAGATCGCCCGCCCGGGCCATCTCCAGGGCTTTGACGACGGCGTCCGCTTCGCCGTAGACGCTGGGGCAGATCCGCTCGGCCGGCACGCCCGCCTGGAGGAGACCCCGGCGGAGCAGCTCGCCGACTTCTCCGGGTTGCCGGTCGCGCAGGTCGTCATCCTCGCGAAGGATCAGGTAGTCGAAGGCGGGCGCCGCCGCCGCGGCGAGGGCGAGGACGTCCTCGTCGCGGCGGTCGCCCGGCGAGGCGCTCCCGCCGATGCGGCGGCCGTGGACGGCCAGCTCGAGCACGGTGCGCGTCACGGCTTCCATGCCGTGGGCGTTGTGGGCGTAGTCGAGCAGCACGCGGAAGGGGTGCTCGTTGTAGAAGTTGAGCCGTCCGGGAGCCTGGAAGAAATCCGTGCTGAAGGTGCGCAGGCCCTGGCGGATGTTCTCGACGCCCACGCCCAGGCCGTGAGCGATGGCGGCGGCGAACATGGCGTTCTGGATGTTGTGGAAAGCCCGTCCTTCAATGGTCGCGGGGATCTGGCGGGCCCAGAGGAGGGGGATCTGCCGCTCGCCGTGATAGAGCACGATCATGCGGCCGTTCAATCCCTCTTCGAGCGCCACGGCCTTGCCCTTGGCGCGCACGTGGCCCCGCACGAGCTCGTTTTTATGATCCATGGTGACGTAGATGGGCTCGGCCGGGCTCGCCTCGGCCATGCGCGCCACGCGCTCGTCGTCGGCGTTCAGAACACAATAATCCTCGGACACCTCGGCGATGATCTGCTTGACGGCCGCGAGCTCCTCCAGGCTGTTGATGCCGCCCAGTCCCAGGTGGTCGGAGGCCACGTTGAGCACGGCTCCGACGTTGCACTTCCTCCAGCCGAGGCCGGAGCGGACGATGCCGCCGCGAGCGGATTCGAGCACGGCCGCGTCGATCGTGGGGTCGCGCAGGACGAGCTGGCTCGACCAGGGGCCGGTCATGTCGCCGCGCACGGTGCGCATGCCGTCGATGTAGACGCCGTCGGTGGTGGCCATGCCGACCTTGAAGCCGGAGAGCTTGAGGATGTGGCCCACCATGCGGGTGGTGGTGGTCTTGCCGTTGGTGCCGGTGAGGGCCGCCATGGGGATCTGGTAGCGCGTGCCCCGCGGGAAGAGCATGTCGATCACGGGGCCGGCCACGTCGCGCGGCTTGCCCTCGGTGGGAGCGATGTGCATGCGGAAGCCGGGGGCGGCGTTGACTTCGACGATGGCGCCGCCGACGTCCCGGTAGCTGCGGGTGATGTCCGGCGAGACGAAATCCACGCCGCCCACGTCGAGCCCGATGGCCTTGACAGCACGCTCGGCCATGAGCCGGTTGTCTTCATGGATCACGTCGGTCCTGTCGATGGCCGTGCCGCCGGTCGAGAGGTTGCCCGTAGAGCGCAGGTAGCAGACCTGCCCCTCGGGGAGCACGGAGTCGAGGGCGAGGCCGGCCTGGTCGAGGAGGCGTCGCGCCTGCTCGTCCACCACCAGCCGGGTTAAAACCTTTTCATGGCCGATGCCGCGCCGGGGATCGCTGTTGACGACGTCGATCAGCTCGGCGACGGTGTGCTGGCCGTCGCCCACGACGTGCCCGGGGACGCGCTGGGCCACGGCCACGACCCGGCCGTCGATCACCAGGATTCGATAGTCGTTGCCCGACTGGCAGGCCTCGACGATGACACGCGGGCAGATGGCCTTGGCCTGCTCGTAGGCGCCGCGCACCTCGTCCGCCGTTTTGAGGCCGATCGCCACGGCCTTGCCGTGGTTGCCGTCCAGGGGCTTGACGACCACGGGGAAGCCGAGAAATTCGGCCTCCTCCACCGCCTCCTCGGCGTCGTAGACGATGGCCTGCCGGGGGACGGGCAGGCCGAGCTGTTCGAGGATCTGGTGGGTCAGACGCTTGTCGGAGGCGATTTCGGTAGCGATCTGCCGCGTCTCGCTGGTGAGGGTGGCCTGGATGCGCTTCTGATATTTGCCGTAGCCGAGTTGGATGAGCGAGCCCTCGCTCAGCCGGAGCCAGGGGATGTCCCGCTCCTCGGCAGCGCGCACCAGGGCGGCGGTCGAAGGGCCGAGGGCGTGGCGCTGCGCCAGACGCACCAGCTTTTCGAATTCCGTCTGGAAGTCGAAAGGAGAAGGATCGTGGGCTTCCTGCTCGGGCGGCAAAAGGTGGCGGATGATGCGCAGGGCGAGCTCGCCCGCGGCCAATCCCACGGCCTCTTCGACGTAGCTGTAAACGACGTGGTACTGGCCTTTCGGCAGGCCTTCGCCGCGCGTCTTGCCGAAGCTGACGGGAGTGCCGGCCAGGACCTGCAGCTCGATCGCGACGTGCTCCATGACATGGCCGAGCCAGGTGCCCTCGTCTTCTCTCATGCGCCGCACGAAGCCGCCGTCTTCGCCATAGGAGCAGCCGTGCTCCCAGAGGGAAGGAATCCATTCCAAAAGCCGGTCCGCGAATCCTGGCAGCTTGACCGTGGGGAGCTCCTCCAACTCGCCAAGGTCGACCAGCATGCGGATCATCGGCCAGCGGGCGTAAAGATTGGGACCGCGGTAAACCCGAGTGTCCAGGATTTTCATGAGGAAAGGTTCTCCGGTGGATTGTGTTCCTGGATGGATTTCACGTGGGGGATGGTTGAGCAAGGGGTGTGCCACCTCACCCCATCCCTTTCTGTAGGGGCGGCCCCATTGGGGCCGCCCCTACAGAAAGCCAGCCGTCAAGGAAAGGGCGCCACTACCCGCGTCAGCCACCTCTCCCGGTACTCGCGCATCTCCGGGGTATCGGGGAACGGCTCGCCGTAGCTCTTCATGGCGCGGAAAGGCAGGGGCTCCGCCTGGAGGGCCTCGTAGGTGTTGCGGTCGGCGTCCTTGTCCCAGCCCTGGCTCTGGAGGAAGACGGTGCGGGTCCAGCCTTTGGGCACGGGCGGCAGGTCCGAGGCGTCGAATTCGAGGGCGATCTCATCTCCAGGGGCGAGGATGACGGAGCGGTCGTCCGTGGCTGCGAGGAGCTCCATCACGTCGCCGTAGCGGGTGTAGCGGCCGGGGAAGGGCAGCCAGGGGGATTCGGCGGCTACGGTTTCGTAGTCGTAGCCGTGGGGGCCGTTCGGGCTCTTCCGGAGGAGCTTCGAGAAGCCTCGGTGGCGCAGGTCGGCCTCCCAGGGCGATAGACGGGCACGGAGGACAGGGACGGTATCGGCCGGTTCACCGGTCCAGGCGATGCGGTCCCAGGCGAGCCAGAGGGAAGTCACGATACGGAGGCGGTGGGCTCCGGGCGGTAGGAGCGGGGTGTCCACCACCAGGGTCTTGGTCTTGCCCGCGGGGAAGCCCATGGAGGGCAGGAGGGGCTTCCAGCCTGCGGGGGTTTCCACTTCGAGCCGGGGCGGCAGGTAGGGGTAGTC
>CAXTNS010000657.1:0-3983 GCA_964245465.1 uncultured Thermoanaerobaculia bacterium | reverse complement strand
TGCTTTGCCTTTGCGAGAGCTTCCAATGCCAGGTTTTTCAGTGCTGCTGCTCTATCGGTGGAGCGGTATTCAAGCTCATGAATAAGGGCGAGCAGGAAATCGACGTCATTTCGACGAGATGCGAGCTCCACTTCCAGGTCTGGAACACGGAAGTTGAAGAAGGGCCTGTTCATTTGGTGGCGTTATTCGGGTTGCTTGGCATTACCAAAGAAAGGAGAATTCTATCAGGGGAGCAACGGCACTACCCCCTCAGGCGGGGGGTGAAAAAACGGGCGGGGCTGCAGACCTGGCGCTAAAGCACCAGGCGAGTCAACGGCAGGATGGAGTTTGTCAAGGACGGACACGGACTGTTCACGGACAGTCAAGGACCGTTGAAGGCAGGATTCTCGCTGGTCCTACCCTGCCTTCGCCGCCGTCAGCACCGCCCGGTCGCGTAGCTTTTCGGCCGCCGGGGAGAGGGGGGCGTGGGTGAGGATCTTGTTGATGCGCTCCATGGCCTTCACGCTGTCGCCCACGCTCTGGTAGAGGACGACCTCTCCATAGAGATTGTCGGCGAGGACGTTCAGGCGCTCGATGACGGGGACGACGTAGGGTCCCTCGGGGAAGCGGCGCAGGTATTCGGCGCCGTTGGAGACCTCGTCGTAGCTCTTGACGATGGCGGACAGGCGCGCTTCGGCCACGCCCTTCAACTCGGGGTCCTTGGTCTGCTCGGCCATCTGCTGGAGGGCGGCGAGTTCCTGGAGGTTCGGGGCCAGGACGCGCAGGCCGGTGCGGGCGCGCTTGCCTTCGGCGCTTTCAGGGGCGGTCTCCCAGGCCTTGAGGTACTGGGTCACGGCTTCCGTGCGGTTGCCGAGGCGGCTGTAGGCGTCGCCCAGGGCCAGGGCGACCTCGGGCACTTCGGGCGCCTCGGGGAAGTTGCTCACGAAGCTCACGAGGAAGGAGGTCTCGTAGACTCCGCCGCCCAGCACTTCCACGGCGCGCGGGTAGAGCTCCTTGCGCTTGGCTTCGAGGTCGGAGATCTCGCCTTCGAGGGCACGGATGAGGTCGCTCTTGGCGTCGAGGGTGCGCACCTCGGCGAGATCCTCCCGGTAGAGCTTGAGCACGGCTCCGTAGTCGCGGGAGAGCAGGGGCCGGGCGATCTCCTCGTCACGGCGCTTGTGGAGCTTCTCCAGACGGAGGGAGTCGGAGACCTTGCCTTCCGGCCAGGCGGCGAGCAGGGCCGTCTTCAGGAAGCCGGTCACGTCCTCGGCGGGCTTCTTGCGGTCCAGCCAGGTGCTCAACGTGGCCTGGGTGCGCTTGCGGTACTCGTCGGCGGGCTTTTTCGTGGCGACCGCCCAGGTGCTCTTGCGGGCCTCGGCGGCGCGGGCGCGCTCGTCGCCAAAGGGGTGGGTCCGCCAGTAGCCGTACTCCTTGAGCTGGGGGCTGCGGCTGTTCATCTTCTCCCAGAGCCTGCGGGCGCCGTCGGGGTCGTAGCCGGCCGCTGCGGCGAGTCCTTGGCCCACCTTGTCGGCCTCGTCTTCATGGTCGCGGCTGTAGCTGCGCAGGAGAAGCTCGGAGATGACGAGGCTCGCCGCCGCGGCGCCCTGGACCATGTCGCCGCCCGAGTCGTAGCCGACCCGCGGGTCGTAGGGAGCCTCGGTGCCCCGCCTGCGGTTGTTGTTGTTGGATTCGCCGATGAGGACGCCGGCCACCAGGATGTTGCCGAGCACGTTCATGAGCGTGGCCTTGCGGCTCATCTTCAGGTAGTGCTCTTGAGTGACGTGGGCGATTTCGTGGCCGAGGACGTTGGCGAGCATGTCGTCGTCGAGACCGAGGTCGAGCATGCCGGTGGTGATGAAGATCTGGCCGGCCGGCAGTGCGAAGGCGTTGGGCACGGGCATGTCGGCGATGGCGAAGGTGAAGGGGAACTTCTGGAATTCCGCCTGCTGGGCCAACTCGTAGCCAATGCGGTTGACGCGTGCGAACTCCCCGGGGTTGTCCGGGGTGCGGTACTGGGCCGCCGCCTCAGTCGCGACCTTGAGGCTCTTTTCGAACAGGTCAGGGTTGGCGATGCCCGGAAAGGCCGGCTGCGGGGTCTGCGCCGCCACGGGAGCCACGGCGGAGAAGACGAGGAGGAACACCAGGGTGGAGGCGAGGGTGCGTCTTGGGTTCATGGCCATCCCCTTAAATCTCATTCAAGATTACCGCATCGGCAGAGGTCCAGCGGTGACAACAGGGCCGAGGCGGGGAAAAAGTCCCGGGGGAGGGGACACGGACGAGCACGGACGGTTGAGGACGCTAGAGCATGGAGGCGGGCTCCAACTCGGGCTGCGGAGCCTGCCGGAGGACCGCCCGCGGCTGGAGGATGCCGCCGGAGACGATCATGCGGATCCCTTCTTCGACGGTCATCGTGCAATCCAGGATCTCCCGGGGCGGCACCAGCAGGAGGAATCCGCCGGTCGGGTTGGGGGTCTTGGGCACGAAAACGGGGATGAGCTCTTCGTCCAGCCGCGGATCGCCCTCCGTCCAGCGGGCGGCCGTGCCGGTGATGAAGCCGATGGCGTAGATGCCCTTGCGCGGGAATTCGACCAGCACCACCCGCTTGAAGGCGTCCGCCTGGTCGCGGGAAACGGCGTCGAGCACTCCCTTGGTGGCGCCGTAGATCGACTTGGCGATGGGGATGCGGCGGATGAGGTTCTCGATGCCGTGGAGGATCCTCTGGCCCACCACCTGCCGGGAGAGCCAGCCAAGGAAGAGGATGACGGTCAGGGTGAGCAGGATCCCGAGCCCCGGGATGTGGAGGCTGCGCTCGCCGAGGAAGGTGGCGAGCGTGCGGTCGATCAGGGGCGCGAAGATGCCGTCCATAAACCGGAACAGCAGGACGAGGACGTAGATCGTCAGGTAGACGGGCGCCAGGGTGAACAGGCCCGCGAGCAGCAGGTTGCGCAGGCGCGTCTGCCAGTGCGGGTGATGGTGCGGTACGGGACCGGGGATACGGCTCACGTCCCTAGGGTATCAGCTCCCCGATCCGCTCCCGGAAGGCGGGAGCCGGGGGACCTGTGGTAGCTTTTCGGCCCATGAGTGACCTGACCATCGAGGTGGCGACGACGAAGTCCTCCATGGAGGAGATCCGGCCCGTGCTCGACGCCGGCCTGAAGGAGGCCTTTCCGGGCGGCATGCTGAAGTGGCACTGGGAGGGCGACGTGATGCACCTTTCCGGTCCCGGGGCCAAAGCCACGATCGTCCTGGAGAACGGCTGGCTGGTCGGGCGGGCTCATCTGAAGCCTCCCGCGAGCCTGATGAAGCCTGTCATCGAGAAGAAGATCTCCGACGTGATGAAGAAGATCGCACTCTGACCGCCGGTTCCGCTTTCGAGGGCTGAGTGCCCGAGCCGCCGTCCCTGCCCGCCGCACTGCTTCGCCATGCTGAGCTCGGCCGCGAAGAGCCCTGGCTCTTCCGTCCCGAGGGTTGGGATTGGCGCTGGTGGTCCTGGGGGGAGGCCGCCCGCCGGATGTCCCTCTGGGCGGAGCGCCTGGCCGCTCTGCCGGCTGGATCCCTCGTCTCCTTCTCCTATACAGCCCTTCCCGAAGCCGTGGTCCTCGACCTGGCGATCCAGGCGGCGGGGCTGGTGTCCGTGCCGGTTTCAGGGCCGGTGATTGAGGATGGGGGAGAATGGTTCGATCTGGATCCTCCAGCCCCTGTCCCTCTTTTCCGCCAGTCTCCTGGAGATGGCGCGATGCCGGACCTGATCGCGATGGCGGAGCGCGTTCAGGCGGAGATCGGACCGTCGCCGCGCCAGGGATCGCGGGAGGTCGTGGTGCTGAGCGGCCCGCTCGACCAGCCGGAGGAGCGGGCGATGCTCTCCTGGGCCACGGTCGCGGGGGCCGCCGTGGTGCTGGAGCCGAACCCCGCGCACCGGATCGCGACCGCCGCCTGGGTGAGGCCGACGGTGTTTCATGGGACGGTGGAGGAGATCGCGGCGTTGCGGGGGTGGGTGGAGAAGG
>CAXTNS010000656.1:2358-4011 GCA_964245465.1 uncultured Thermoanaerobaculia bacterium | reverse complement strand
GGCCCTCCTGTAGGGGCGGCCCCATGGGGCCGCCCTACATCTCCCCCTATTTTCAGAACAGGAGGACCGGGGTGGTGAGGGCTCCTTCCACGCGATAGACTTGGCACTGGGCTCTACGCCCCCGCCCCTTGGATGGAGACCGCGACCCTACTCGACACCGCCCGTACCTGGACTTTGCGCCTGCCTCGCGGCCGTTTTCTGGAACTGGGCGGGCGGCCACGGATCATGGGCATCCTGAATCTCACTCCCGATTCCTTCAGCGACGGCGGTCTCTGGAACGAGACCTCCCGGGCCGTGGAGCACGGTCTTGCCCTGCTCGCCGAAGGCGCCGGCCTGCTCGACCTCGGAGCCGAGTCCACCCGGCCCGGCGGCGGCGTCTACGGAGAAGGCGCCCGGACGGTGCCGCCCGAGGAAGAGGCCGCGCGCCTCCTCCCCGTCCTCGAAGCCCTGCGGCGAGAGACGGACGCGCCCCTCTCCGTCGACACCCGCAAGGGCGAGGTGGCCCGCCAGGCCCTCGCGGCCGGGGCCGACCTGATCAACGATGTCAGCGCCCTCGCCGACCCCCTCCTCGGCCAGGCCGTGGCCAAAGCCGGCTGCCCGCTCGTCCTGATGCACAGCCGGGGCGATCTCGGCACCATGCAGCAGGACATCCGCTTCCACGACCTCCTCGGGGAGGTGCGCGGCGAGCTGGCCCAGGCCGTGGAGCGCGCCGTGGCGGCGGGAGTCGACGAGTCGCAGCTCGTGATCGACCCCGGGATCGGCTTCGGCAAGACGGCGGAGCAGAACCTGGCCCTCCTGGCCCGCCTGGACGAGCTCGCCACGCTGGGCCGGCCGCTCCTCGTGGGCGCCAGCCGCAAGAGCTTCATCTCCCGGACAGTCCCTCCCGTTCGCCGCCTGGGCGGCAGCCTCGCGGCCGTGGCCTGGGCCCTGCCGTCTGCGATCCTGCGCGTTCATGACGTGGCCGAGACGGTGCAGTTCCTCGATGTCTGGTACGCGATCGCCAGTCAGAGGGAAGGCGCATGACGCTGCTCCGGTTCTTCGAGATCCTGACCTGGCGCGACGCCGTCGACGTGCTGGCGGTAGCGATCATCATCTACAACCTGCTGCTGCTGATCCGCGGCACGCGCGCCGTGCAGATGCTCTCGGGCCTCTTCTTCCTGGGCCTGGTCTACTACGCCGCCATCCTGGCCGAGCTGCCCACCCTGCAGCGGATCCTCGAGAACCTGCTGATCGTCCTCCCCTTCGCCATCATCGTCCTCTTCCAGGGAGAGATCCGCCGGGCCCTGGCCGACTTCGGACGCAACCCTTTGTGGGGACTCACCAAGCAGCAGAAGGCGGTGTCCTCCTTCAGCGACATCGTGCTGGCGGCCACGACCCTCTCGACCCGCCGCGTCGGCGCCCTCATCGTCATCGAGCGCCTGCACGGGCTGCGTAACTACATCGAGAACGGCATCGCGCTCGACGCCAACGTCTCCTACGACCTGCTGATCAACATCTTCATGCCCGACACCCCTCTCCACGACGGCGCCGTGATCGTCCAGGACGACCGCATCGCCGCCGCGGCCTGCTTCCTGCCGCTCACGCCCAACCCCGAGCTCTCCAAGGAGTACGGGACCCGCCAGGCCAGGACAACCCGCGCTGCGTCGCAACACA
>CAXTNS010000656.1:1448-2348 GCA_964245465.1 uncultured Thermoanaerobaculia bacterium | reverse complement strand
GAATCCGGAGTTGGCCAAGAGCCTCGGCACCCGCCACCGCGCCGCCCTCGGCATCACCGAGGAGACCGACGCCGTGGCCGTGGTCGTCTCCGAGGAGACGGGGGTCATCTCCGTGGCGTTCAACGGCGAGCTGATCCGGGACCTCGACAGCAACAGCCTGCGCAACACCCTCTACAAGTACCTGGTGACGGACCTGTACCCGCAGGGGAGGAAGCCTTGAGCGAGCGGGCGCGCACCTGGGCTCTGCGGCTGCTCGCCCTGGGCATCTCCATCGGCATCTGGTTCAACGCCTCGGTCGAGGACCGGCTCGTCCCCAGCGAGCGGGTCGTGGAAGCGAGCGTCAGCTTCAACCGGCCGCGCGGCTTCATGATCATCGACCCGGTGGGGACCGTGAACGTGCGCCTGACCGGCAGCAAGAAAGTCATCCGGCAGCTCAGCCCCCAACAGGTGAGCGTGTCGGTCGACCTGACGCCGCGGCAGGAGGGGTCCGCCACCATCAACCTTGGAGCGGACGACGTCCTGGCTCCCAACGGCCTGGAGGTCGTCTCCATCGAGCCCAGCACCATCCGGGTCCAACTCGAGAAGGAAGTCCTCCTGAGCTTGCCGGTGGTCCCCAATCTCGCCGGCAAGCCCGCGGCGGGCGTCATTGCCGGGGAGCCCGAAGTCTTCCCCAGCCGGGTGCGGGTGTTGGGCCCCGCGTCCATGCTCAACCGCCTCGACTCGCTCTCGACCCTTCCCATCAACCTCGAAGGGAGGAGCACCAGCTTCGATGAGATCGTACCGGTGCTGCAGCCCGACCCGTTGATCCAGCTCATCGAGCCCAGGGTCACGGTCCGCATCCCCATCCAGCCGCCGCCCGAAGACCAGGCCGCGGAGGACAAACCGCGAAAGGAAGAACCT
>CAXTNS010000656.1:0-1438 GCA_964245465.1 uncultured Thermoanaerobaculia bacterium | reverse complement strand
AAAGGAAGACCCTTGAGTCACCGCCTCTTCGGAACCGACGGCGTCCGCGGCCGCTTCGGCGAGCCCCCTCTCGACCGCGCGACCGTGACGACCCTCGCCGTCCACCTCGCCGCCATCCTACGGGAGCGTGGAAACGGCAAACCCCCGCGAGTGGTGCTGGGCGGCGACACCCGCGAGAGCACGCCCGAGATCTGCCACTGGCTCGCCACCGGCTTGGACGCCGGAGGGATCGACGTGCGCTACGCGGGCGTGATCCCCACTCCCGGCGTGGCCTATCTCGCCCGCGAGCTCGCCGCGGCGGCCGGCGTCGTCGTCTCGGCGAGCCACAACCCCTACCCGGACAACGGCGTCAAGCTCCTCGATCCCCAGGGCTTCAAGTGGAGCGACGAGGACGAGCTGGCCCTGGAGCGCCGTCTGGCGGAGCCGGTGGGAGTGGTTCCCGAAATCCAGATGCCCATCCCAGAGCCGGATCTGCGCGAGCGCTACCTGGCCCACCTCGCCGCCACTGGCCCGGGAGATCGTCCCTTGGAGGGTCTCAGGATCGTGCTGGACGCCGGCAATGGCGCCGCCTCCACCTATGCCCGCGAGCTGTTCGAGCGGCTCGGGGCCGGGGTGACCCTGCTCCACGCCGAGCCCAACGGCCGTAACGTCAACGAGAACTGCGGCTCGACGGCGCCCGGCGAGATGGCGGTCCAGGCCGCCTCCGAAGGCGCGGACCTGGGCGCCGCCTTCGATGGCGACGCCGACCGCTGCATCCTGGCCGACGAGACGGGGACGGTACGCGACGGCGACGCCATCCTCTACCTCTGGGCCACCTGCCTCCACCGGAGCGGCCGTCTTCAGCCTCCGAAGATCGTGGCCACCTCCATGAGCAACCTCGGGCTGGAGCGGGCCTTGGCGGCCGAGGGGATCGGCGTCGTCCGCTGCAACGTGGGCGACCGCTACGTGGTCGAGGCCATGAAGCAGGAGGGCATCCTGCTGGGCGGCGAGCAGTCCGGCCACATCGTCCAGAGCCATCTCGCGAGCACCGGCGACGGCCTCCTGACGGCCCTCCAGATGGCCTGGCTCATTCACGAGTCCGACCGTCCCCTCTCCGCGATGCTGGCCCCGTTCCGTCGTTACCCCCAGGTCCTGCTGAACGTCCGCGTCGCGAAGAAGATCGACTTCAAGAACCTGCCCGCCGTCACCGAGACCGTCCATTCCGTCGAACGGCGCCTGGGAGAAGACGGCCGCCTCGTCCTCCGCTACAGCGGCACCGAGCCCCTCGCCCGCATCATGATCGAAGGCCCCGAGCAGGCCATGATCGACGCCCTGGCCGAAGAGCTGGCCGTGGCGATCCGGGGGGAGTTGGGGGCGGGGTAGAAAATTCTATTTGCGTCTGGGCGACAGATGCTCCTATCATTGCGCGATGTAAGCCGTCACGGGTAGCGTCGTAGGA
>CAXTNS010000655.1:2123-4027 GCA_964245465.1 uncultured Thermoanaerobaculia bacterium | reverse complement strand
GTCTTGGGTCCCCGGCCGCGGTCGGTGAACTCGAAGGTATCGATCCGCGTGCCGTCCGCCTCGACCCGCGAGACGGCCTCACCGGCCGGGTTGCCGGCGAAGAGGAAGACGTAGCGGGTCTCCTGAGCGTGGACAGCCGTGAGGGAGACGGCGGTTGCGAGAACGAAGGCGCGGAGCTTGGACATGGATGAACCCCCAGGACGCAGAAGGACCTGGCGACTATACGTGCGAAACCGAGCGGAGTTGCTTCAAGGAGCTCCCCAGCAAGAAAGAAGCGCGGCGGAAGTGACGGGCAAGCTGGCGGGGACAACGTTTTATATGAACTGAGCTCCGTTTCATAGGAAAAGATGGACCTGGGGCCTGGAGAGCCCTCCTTTTCACAGGAGCGGAACCCCAAAATACCGGAGCCGACGTTCCGCCGGGGCCGGCGAAGCCACTTTCCATATGACCTGGAGAAATTTACATAGGAACTGACAAGCCGGCGAGGCTGTCAGGAGGCCCGAAGGGAGGTTCTGAGGCTCCGCCGAGGCTGTTCGGTCAGCCTTCCCTATAAAAATTTCTGGTTTTCATATGGAAACAAGGAGTCCCAACGGCTTCGGAAGCCCTTATCATATAAAAAGGTTTACCTTCCATATGAAACCACGGCCGAACGAGGGCTTCAGGACTTCTTTTCCTATGATTTTTCCAAGGTTCTATATGGAAAGGGCATTGGGAGGGATGTTTTACCCTCCGATCCGCCCCAACGCCTCCCGCAGCCGGTCCATCGGGATCTCGCCCCGCTGGGTCACCGGCACCGTGACCGAGCCCAGCACCGGCACGTCGAACCGGAAATCCGCGTCCAGCGCGTAGTCTGGCTTTTTCTTGCCCTCGAAGCTGCGGATGACGCGGTAGACGTCCTCGAACTTGATGGTCACGGGCAGCTCGACGATGCTGCGCCCGCTGGCCTCGATCCGCGTCTCCTGGGTGTGCCGGCCATCGAGCAGGGGCTCGCCGTTGAGGCGCAAGCGGTAGCCGATGTCGTCCAGCACCAGGGCCACGGCGTTGGGGTTGTCGACCCGGAACTCGAACAACAGGTCGGCTCCGGTCAGGGTGGTGCCCAGGATCTTGACGTCCGTCACGTCTACCTCGGGCTTGGCCATCTGGGCCAGGCCGCCGAGACCGGCACAGGCGGAAACCGCCGCAGCTACCACGACGAGAAGGACAATATGGAGAAAGGACGATGTCCTCGGATGTCGGTTCATGGATGCGCTCCTTTCAGGACCGCTCCGGCGATCCTCAGTCCAAGTAGCGCAAGATCCATGCCGCGCCATTTTCCAAGAGCGGCGGGGCCTCCACGTCCTCGCCGAAGGACACCTACCAGCTCACCCGCAGCTTGAACCGAAGATCCCGTTTCTTGTCGCGATAGAAGAGGAAACCCTCGCGCCGGCCGTGGAGGTAGAGGTCGCGCAGGATCTCGACGTCCTTCCGGCAGTACTGCTCCACGAGGTCGAGCCGTCCCTGGCGGACCCATTCCAGGGACTGAAGGCCGTCCGCCGACTTGCCGCACCCCAGGGTCTCCTGGGCAAGGTGCCCCATACCCACCCGGAACCCTAACCGGGAGTGGACGTCCTCCAGCAGGTCCAGGGTCGGCAGGGTCCGGCCGTAATCCTCTCCCGTGTACCCGGAAAGGACCTTGTAGTCGAACCGACGGATGTTGTACCCGATCACCAGCGTGGCCGATTTCAAGGCGTCCACCAGGGCCCGTACCTGCGTCTCCGGAAACACCTCGAAGCGCCCGTCCTCCAGGTGGCAGACGACGCCGATGGCGACCCCCATCCGGTGGCAGAATCCCCATCCCCCCACGTCCGACGCCGACCGCAGGGTCTCGATGTCGCACAGCACCGTAGGAGGCTCCCGCTCCGGCT
>CAXTNS010000655.1:669-2088 GCA_964245465.1 uncultured Thermoanaerobaculia bacterium | reverse complement strand
CCCTCGATGAGGAGGCGCACCCGGCCGAGGAGATCCGACAGGTCCGCGAAGCCGCGGGCGGCGATCCCGACGCCGCCAGGGTGGCCGTCGTAGATGAAGACCGCCCCCATGCCGATCTGGGGATGGAGGGGGTACGAGATCCCGCCAATATCTCCCCGGTCGCAAAGGGCGAGAATCGGGAATAGCGAGATCCCCGCGTGCTCCGAGGCGTGGAGCGATCCCAGGAAGTGCTCTCCCAGCCGGCGCAGGGTCTCCTCGATGGCCTTGGGCGCGGCCCACCAGAGGCCCACGGTCTCGAACTCCACGGGAGGCAGGTCGAGCGGCGTCTGGTCGATCGTCTCCTGGCCGTGGATGCGCTTCCTCTCGAAGCCCACGACCCGCTCGGTGACCTTGAGGCGGCCGAGCCAGGCGTGGAGGGGGCCTTCGCTCTTCTCCTCCAGCACCTCGAGGATCTCGGTCTCCTTCTCCGTCAGGGGCGTCGTGAAGTAGTCGAGGTCGGCCGCAACGGCCTTCACCCGGCGCTCCTCGCGCTCCAGGGCCTCGATCAGGTACTGCCGGCCGGCGTGGAGGTAGACGGCCCCGGGATGGCACTCGTGAAGCACGCGCACGCCGTCCACCGTGCCGATGGTCCGGCCGTCGGCCAGAATGGCGAAGGTCTCCCCCGTGCCTCTCAGGTTGACGTGGCGCTGGGGCCGGCGGCGGAGGCTGAAGATCTCGTCGCTCTCCGCCGAGGCGAGCAGATGCCCCTGGTCCAGGAGCTTCTCGATCCGCGTCTCATGCCGTTCGGTGTAGGAACGGTCGTCCCCGCAGAGCGGCATCTCGGCCGCGGCGCAGACGAGGTGGGCGCGCGACACGGGATCGTTGACCGGGTCCACGATCAGCCGCTCGCAGGGGCGCTCCAGGAACTCGGCCGGATGGTCCAGGAAGTACTGGTCCAGGGCGTCCGGCAGGGCCACCATGATGGTGATGGACTCGCGGCCGTCCCGGCCCACGCGGCCCGAGCGCTGCCAGGTGGCCATCATGCTGCCGGGATAGCCCACGAGGATGCAGGCGTCGAGGCCGCCGACGTCGATCCCCATCTCCAGGGCCGAAGTCGAGATGACGCCGTCCAGCTTCCCTTCGAACAGGGAGCGCTCGATGCGCCGCCGCTCCTCGGCCAGGAAGCCGGCGCGATAGCTCGCCACCCGGGACGCCAGGGCCGGCTCCTGGCGGCGCAGCCACGAGTAGAGCAGCTCCGTGATGCGCCGGGCCTTGGTGAAGACGATGGTCTTCAGGCCCGCGTTCACCAGCCGCACGAAGAGCTGCAGGGCGGTCGTGTAGGGGCTCGCCTCGGGCCGGTAGAGCAGCAGGTGCCGCCCCTCGCGGGGAGCGCCCGACTCGGAGATCCAGTGGAACGGGCGGCCCGTCAGCGTCTCGGCG
>CAXTNS010000655.1:0-659 GCA_964245465.1 uncultured Thermoanaerobaculia bacterium | reverse complement strand
TGGTGGAAGTGGCTGCCGAAGATCCCCCGGTAGGTGTGGAGCTCGTCGAGCACGATCCACTTGAGGTCCGCCAGGAACGGACCCCAGCCCGTCCAGTGGCCGAGCACGCCCAGGTGGAGCATGTCGGGGTTCGAGATCACCACCCGGGGGAAGCTCTTGCGGATGGCCGTGCGCTTGGCCGTCGGGGTGTCGCCGTCGTAGATCTCGCACCCGGCGATCTCTGGAGGCAAACCCGCCTCCTGGGCCAGGCGGCAGAATTTGCCCCGCTGATCCTGTCCCAGGGCCTTCAAGGGGAACAGGAACAGGCCATGACCCGGCCCGCCCCGCAGGGCCTCCTCCAGAGGGGGAAGCTGAAAGATCAGCGACTTGCCCGAAGCTGTCGGAGTCGTGACCAGCACGTTCTCCCCTCGACGCACAGCCGCGATCCCCTCCGTCTGGTGCTTCCACAACCGGGGGACGCCGCCCCGGCCCAAGGCCCGCGCGATGGGCTCCGGCAACGGCGGGTCCAGCTCGCCATAGACCGCCTCGCTCCCCGGCAGGTGCGTCGAATACAGGAGCTGCGGCCCGAGCTTCGCGTCGAGGCTCAGGTCCTCGATTAGGGGCCCCAGCTCGGACGACGGAGGGAGGACTACGGAGGCGGCGGCGTTACGGGGCATTAC
>CAXTNS010000654.1:3671-4049 GCA_964245465.1 uncultured Thermoanaerobaculia bacterium | reverse complement strand
CCCTCCGCCAGCGCCTTGAGCTTCTCCTCGTTGCGGGCCGCCACCACCACGCGGGCGCCCTGGAGAGCCAGGAGCCTCGCGATGGCTTCGCCGATACCCTGCGAGGCGCCGGTCACGAGGGCGGTCTTGCCGTCCAGCTTGAACATCAGCTCTCTCCTCCTTCCGTCTCCTCCAAGAGCTGCCGCAGGTGGTCCGGGTCCGTGACCGCCGTGGTCCGGGCGGACTTGGCGATGCGCTTGGTCAGGCCCTGGGTCTCGAGGAGCCCGGGCATCAGACCTTGACCTCCACCAGCGGGTCGTCGCCGAGGCCCTCGGTGAGCTCGATCTCCCGCCTTCGCTCGGGCAGCAGCCCCTGCGGGCGCAGCACCATCATGATGAC
>CAXTNS010000654.1:0-3661 GCA_964245465.1 uncultured Thermoanaerobaculia bacterium | reverse complement strand
CGCACCGGGCTGTCGCTCTGCCGCACCAGAGCGTCCCGGGCCGCCTCGCCCGAAGCGGCCGGCGCGGCGTCCACGTTGGTCACCACGGGGACTCTGGGATCCCGGAACTCCGTGCCGGCCAAGAGCGGCGCCATGCCCTCCCGGGCCGGCCGCATGAGCGGCGAGTGGAATGGGGCCGAGACGGCGAGGAGCGTGGCCTTGCGCGCTCCCCGCTCCCTGGCGAGGGCCACGGCGCGGTCCACCGCGGCCTTGTGGCCGGCGATCACCGTCTGCGCCGGACCGTTGTAGTTGGCCACGGCGCAGACCTCCTCAGCCATCGCGGCCTCGGCGGCGATGCCGGCGATGGTTTCCGCGTCCATGCCGATGATGGCGGCCATGGCCCCCACACCCACGGGCACGGCCTCCTGCATCAGCTCGCCGCGCCGGCGCACCAGGCGCAGAGCGTCAGCGAAACCCAGGGCGCCCGCGGCCACCAGGGCCGAGTACTCGCCCAGGCTGTGCCCGGCCACGGCCACGGGCTGAAGCTCCGGGGCCAGGGCGCCCAGGGCGCGGTGGACGGCGATCGAGACGGCCACCAGGGCCGGCTGCGTGTTCGCCGTCAGATTGAGCTCCTCCTCCGGCCCCTCCCAGCAGAGCCGGGAGAGGGGGAACCCCAGCGCCTCGTCCGCCTCCTCGAAGGCCCGGCGGGCCTCGGGCGAGGCGTCGGCCCAGACGCGGCCCATGCCCACCTTCTGCGAGCCCTGGCCGGGAAAGACGAACGCGATCTTTTTATTTCTCAGACTCATCCGGCCTCCACCCCCTGCCGGCCCTCCAAGCGGCGCTCCTCCTGGCTCGCGAGCTCGGCGATCTTGTTGCGGATCTTATGGTCGACCCGGGCGTTCGAGAACTCCATGGCCCGGCGGATGGCATTCTGGATGGCGTGCGCGTTCGAGCGGCCGTGGGCAATGAAGCAGCCGCCGTTGATCCCCAGGAGCGGCGCGCCCCCGTACTCCGTGTAGTCCGTGCGCTCGCGGAACCGCTCGAACGCCGTCTTGGCCAGTATGTAGCCCAGCTTGCCGCCGGGCGCGTTCGCCATCTCCTCGCGCAGCATGCGGCGGATCATCTCGGCCAGCGCCTCGGCGCTCTTGAGCAGCACGTTGCCCACGAAGCCGTCGCAGACCACCACGTCCACCCGGCCGTTGAACACGTCCCGCCCCTCGACGTTGCCAGCGAAGTTGAGGCCCGTGACCTTGAGCAGCCGGTAGGCCTCGCGGGTCAGGTCCGTGCCCTTGCCCTCCTCCTCGCCGATCGACATCAGGCCCACCCGCGGCGAGGGGATGCCCATGACCTCCTGGGCGTAGAAATGCCCCATGACGGCGAACTCGCGCAAGTGGATGGGCTTGCTGTCCACGTTGGCGCCCACGTCGAGCACCACCGTGCGGCCCGTGGCGCTGGGCAGCACGGCGGCCAGCGCCGGCCGGTCGACCCCGGAGACCGTGCCGATCACCATCTTGGCCGCCGCCAGGGCTGCGCCCGTGTTGCCGGCGGTGACCATGGCCTGGGCGCGGCCGTCCTTGACCAGCTCGGCGCACAGGCGCAGCGACGAGCGCCGCTTCTTGCGGATGGGGGTGATCGCCGGCTCATCCATGCCCACCACCTCCTCGGCGTGGACGATCTCGATCCGGCTGCCCACCCCCGTATCACCGCCCAGCCTGCGCAGCTCGGGCCCCACGCGGGCGCGGTCCCCAACCAGCAGGATGGCGCACCCGTCCTCCGTGGCGGCACGGAACGCACCCTCCACCGCGGATTGCGGGGCGGAATCCCCTCCCATGGCGTCAACGGCGATCGGCATGCTCGGATACCCCACCGGCTCGAACCCCCGCGGGGTACCCGGCCGGATGGGTCGGACTGGACTGGGCCGGGCGATTGTATATCGGTCGGACGAGCGCCTACAGGTTCTCCGTGCCCTCGATCACCTGGCGGCCGCGGTAGTGCCCGCACTTGGGGCAGGCGCGGTGCGGCATCTTGGCCTCGCCGCAGTTGGGGCAGCTCGAAATGGCGGGGTGCGCCAGAGCGTCGTGCGCCCGGCGCCTGTCGCGGCGGGCCTTGGAATGGCGTCGTTTCGGATTCGGCATGGTCGTCGAGCCTCTTTGAGTCTAGGGTCTCTGGGGTCAGTCTTCACTTTTCTTCGAGCCGGCTCTTGAGGGCGGCCAACGCCGCCCAGCGCGGGTCCGGCGAGGACTCCACGCAGGAACAGGCTCCCGTGTTCTTATCCGCTCCGCACACCGGGCAGAGCCCCTGGCAATCCTCGCGGCAGAGCGGCTTCATGGGGATGTTGAGCTGGAGCTGCTCGATCAGGATGGGGTCCGTCTCCAGGATCTCGCCGTCGACGTACATCAGCCCCATGTCCTGCTCGTGCAAGCCGTGCTCGCCCCCCGTTTCGGGATAGCGCTCCGCCAGGATCATCAGCTCGACGTCGGACTCGGTCGGCTCGACGATCGGCTTCAGGCACCGGTTGCAATTCAGAGTCTGCTCATAGGAGAGACGGGCGCGGAGAAAGTATCCTGGGTCCGCGTATACCACCTGGCCGCGCCAGCGCACCGGACCGAGGTCCTGCAGCTCCGGACGCTCCAGGGTCTCCGGAGCAATGCTCTGCGTTTCGTCCCAGTTGAAAGGTTCGTCTTGAACCTGATCCAGCCAAATCTGCATAGAGAGACAACCTCCAGCCGGGGCAAACGCGAAGGCTAAGGGATTCCTCCCCCGCTGTCAATTGCAGTCTTCGAGGCGGAGGAGGAAGGCGGACGGCGAACGCGTCGCCGACAGCGAGACCCGGTCGCACGCGGCGAGCGGACGCAGAAGCGTCTCCCAGTCCCGCCAGCTCTGAATCTGCTGGCGGTCCACCAGGGGGACCTTCTCGAACCCTTTGCGGAACTGGCTGACCAGACGCAAGGCGGGAAGCGGACGCACCCAGAGGCCCAGCACCAGACGGCCGCTCGTAACGTCCCCGGCGGGCGGAACGAGCGACGAGATCGCCGGCGCCATGGCCTTCGCACGCGCGAGGCTCGCGGCGTCCAGGGCAACAATGTTCCACCCCTCCGCATTCCCCCGCGGCAGGTTCTTCGCCAGGATGCCCGCCACCCCTCGCGCCGGCAGCGCCCACCGCCGGCTGCCGGGAGGATTGAACACCGCCGCCCCGGGCAGCTCGCCAATCGGACCCAGACTGAGCCTGCCCTTGATGTCGAACAGGGCCATGGCCGCCGAGGGCAGCGGCTTGGGCGAGTCGTCCGGCCACGCCGGCCCGGCTACGGCGAGCAGCACCGGCGCCTCCGGCCCGGAGGGGACCGGGGCTTCCGGAGCCGCCTCTCCGCCCGCCAAGGTCACCGCGAGGTTCGCTCCCTGGCGCTGGAGGACGTAATCCCCCGCCGGCAGGTCCGACACGTCGTTCTCCAGGCGGAAGATCCCCAGGCTCACCGGGTAGGGCTGGGAGGATCCGCTTGCCGGGATCTCCGGCTCCGGCCCGGACCGCACCGTCCAGAACCCATCCTGCCACGCCACCTGGAGCACCCGCTCCTCTACCTCATCGCGCCGGCCCCGGGTCTCCCGGATCTCCCCACCCTTGAGCCAGGGGTTGTCCGCAAGCTGGCCCGACATCCGGGCCACTGCGGCAAGGCCGGGATAGACC